>VBCS01000153.1:0-4749 GCA_005888955.1 Betaproteobacteria bacterium | reverse complement strand
GTCTTCGAGCTTCTTCTTCGCCGCCTCGGCGTCGGCCTTATTGACGCCTTCCTTGACCGGCTTCGGCGCCCCGTCGACCAAGTCCTTGGCTTCCTTGAGCCCCAGACCGGTGAGCTCGCGCACCGCCTTGATGACGTTTACCTTGTTGTCGCCGAACGCGGTGAGCACGACCGTGAATTCGGTCTGCTCTTCGGCGGCCGGCGCGGCGGCAGCGGCGCCTGCGGCCGGCCCGGCGGCAGCGGCCGCCGCGGTCGCCGAAACGCCGAACTTCTGTTCCATTGCCTTAATGAGCTCGGAGAGCTCGAGGACGGTCATCGACGCGATCTTGTCGAGGATTTCCGCTTGTGCAACAGCCATGATCTGCTCCTGATTGCGTAAGGTTGATATTCGGTCGAAAGCGTCAGCTCGCGGGCTTCGCGTCGCGCACGGCGGCCAGCGTCCGCACGAACCTGCTCGGAATTTCATTGAGCGTCCGTACGAACTTTATGATCGGCGCCTGCATCGCGCCCAAGAGCCTCGCGATCAGCTCTTCGCGCGATGGCAGCGCCGCCAGCGCGGCGATTTCCTTCGCGGACATCACCTGGCCGGGCATCGCACCGCCCGTGATCACGAACTTCTCGTTGCCCTTGGCGAAGTCGTTCAGGACCTTCGCCACGGCGACGGGATCGGGGCCGATGCCATACGCCAGCGGGCCGACCATGCGGTCGGCCAGCGGAGCGAACGGCGTCTCCGCCACCGCGCGGCGCACCAGGGTGTTCTTGACCACCCTGAAGTACACGCCGGAAGCCCGTGCCTTCGCGCGAAGCCGGGTCATGTCCGCGACCGCCATGCCGCGGTTCTCGACCATGACGATGGCCTGAGCGCCCGAGACCTGCTTCGCGACTTCCGCAACGACCGCCTGTTTCTGTTCCAGATTGAGACTCAAGGTCTGCCTCCGTACACTCTCTCGCTTGCCGATGCTCCGGCTCGCGTTCCCGGTGACCTTACGTCAGGAGCTCTTCATCCTGTCTTCGGGACACCATCTGCGCAGGACGCCTTGGACTGCCGGCGATTAAGCTCTTCTCAAAGCTCCTGCGGTCTTTGACGGCCCGTCCGGCGATGCTGCCGCCGAACGCTCCCTCAAAATCGTTTCCGTGTTGCCTTTTACTGCGCGAAAAGCGAAGGGCCGCCCCGAGCTTTTCGCGCTAATCTCATTCCGCCGAAAGTATCGTGTGAACCAAGTGAGCGAAACTTTCGGCGGCTTCCTTAATGCACCACCGCGTGTTGCGCCAGTCCCGTCGTATCGACCCGAACCCCGACACCCATGGTGCTCGAGACGCTGACTTTTCTCAGGTATATGCCCTTGGTGTCCTTGGGTTTTGCCTTGTTCAGCGCGTCGATCAGTGCGGTGAAATTGGTCTTGAGTTGCTCGGGTGTGAACGAGGCCCGGCCGATCGTGCATTGCACGATGCCCGCCTTGTCGGTCCGATATTGAACCTGCCCCGCCTTGGCGTTCTTCACCGCCGTGGAAACGTCGGCCGAGACCGTTCCGACTTTCGGATTGGGCATCAGCCCGCGCGGGCCAAGAATCTGTCCAAGTTGCCCGACGACCTTCATCGCATCCGGCGACGCGATGACGACATCGAAGTCCATGAATCCTTCCTTGACCTTGGCGGCGAGGTCGTCGAAACCGACGATGTCGGCGCCGGCGTCCTGGGCCGCCTTCGCCTTGTCACCCTGGGCGAATACCGCAACGCGCACGTTCTTGCCCGTGCCCGCGGGCAGGACGACCGAGCCGCGCACTGTCTGATCCGACTTCTTCGGGTCGACGCCGAGGTTGACCGCAATGTCGACCGACTCGTCGAATTTCGCCGCAGCGGTTTCCTTGACGAGCTTCAGCGCTTCGTCGACCGGATAGGCCTTGCTGCGGTCCACCTTGGCGCGGACAGCTTTCATCCGTTTCGAAAGCTTCGGCTGCTTCTGTTCGGTGGCCATGATCACTTCACTCCTTCGACAATGATGCCTATGCTCCGCGCGCTGCCGGCGATCGTTCGCACCGCGGCATCGAGATCCGCGGCGGTGAGATCGGGCGTCTTCATCCTCGCGATTTCCTCAGCCTGCCCGCGCGTGAGCTTACCGACCTTATCCTGCGGCCTGCCGCTGCCCTTTTCGACCTTTGCCGCCTTCAGAATCAAGCTGAAGCTCTTGTCGGCGTACGCAGTGATGACCACGGGAATCGGCAATCCGGGCTCCATTTTCTGCGTTTGCGCGTTGAACGCCTTGCAGAACTCCATGATGTTCAGGCCGCGCTGGCCGAGCGCGGGCCCGATCGGCGGGCTCGGGTTCGCCTTGCCCGCCGGCACTTGCAGCTTGATGAATCCGATTATTTTCTTCGCCATCTCTATCTCCTAATGCGGGTTCCAGCGGACGCTATGCGCCCTCCCCGTTACCGCGTCGTCATTCCTGCGAAAGCGGGAATCCAGTGTAGTTACGAAAGTCACTGGGCCCCGCTTCCGCGGGGGCGACAACCTCACGCTTTCTCAACTTGCGAGAAATCGAGCTCTACCGGAGTCGAGCGGCCGAAGATCGTGACCGACACCCGCAGCTTGCTCTTCTCGTAGTTCACGTCCTCCACGTTGCCGTGAAAGTCGGTGAACGGTCCTTCCTTGACGCGCACCGCCTCACCCATCTCGAACAACACTTTGGGCCGCGGCTTCTCAACGCCCTCCTGCACCTGGCGCAGGATCGCGTCGACTTCCTTCTGGGTGATCGGCGTCGGCTTGTTGGCCGTGCCGCCGACGAATCCCGTCACCTTCGGCGTGCTCTTCACGAGGTGCCAGGTGTCGTCGGTCATCTCCATCTCGACGAGCACGTAGCCGGGAAAGAACTTGCGCTCCGAGATCGCCTTGGCGCCGTTCTTCATCTCGACCACTTCCTCGACCGGTACCAGAATCTGGCCGAACTGCTCGGCCATACCCGAACGCTTGATACGCTCGCTCAGCGCGCGCTGAACGCTCTTCTCGAATCCGGAATAGGCGTGGACGACGAACCACTTCTTGTCGCTCATCCCTCACCCCGTCCCGTAACCAGCTTCACCAGCCACGCCAGCGTCGAATCGATCGCGAACAGGACCAGCGCCATCACGACCACGAATCCGAACACAACCAGCGTCGTCTGGATCGTTTCCTTTCGGGTCGGCCACGAGACTTTCCCCGCTTCCAGCCAGGCTTCCTGACCGAACGCGAAAAGCTCTCGACCCGGGGCGGTGAACCACGCCACCACGGCCGCACCGACCAGCCCTCCCAGCACCATCAACACGCGCAGCACGACCGCCAGATCGGCGAAGTGGTAATAGGCCCACACTCCGACGATCACCAGCGCGACTGCCACCGTCAGCTTGATCTTGTCGATCATTCCGCCGTTCTTCCTCGTTATCCTCGTTTGCCCGCATCCATCGGCGACCCTTGCCGCCGTCGGCGGGCAGGCCAGGAGGGAATCGAACCCCCAACCTGGGGTTTTGGAGACCGCCGCTCTGCCAATTGAGCTACTGGCCTTTAAACTATTCGATGACTTTGGCGACGACGTCGGCGCCCACCGTACTCCCGCCTTCGCGAATGGCAAAGCGCAACCCCTCCTCTATCGCAATGGGCGCAATCAAGGTCACCGTCATCTGAATGTTGTCCCCCGGCATCACCATCTCCGTCCCCGCCGGCAACTCCCCGGAAAGAACGGCGTGTGTCGCCCCCCTTCTTCCTTCGATAGCACATAGATCTCGCAGCTGAACTTGGTGTGCGGCGTGATCGACCCCGGCTTCGCCAGCACCTGCCCCCGCTCCACCTCCTCGCGCTTGGTGCCTCGCAGCAGCACCCCGATGTTGTCCCCCGCCTGCCCCTGGTCCAAGAGCTTGCGGAACATCTCCACCCCCGTGCACACCGTCTTCAAGGTCGGCTTCAAGCCCACAATCTCCAGCTCTTCGCCCACCTTCACCACCCCGCGCTCCACCCGCCCCGTCACCACCGTCCCCCGCCCACTGATCGAGAACACGTCTTCCACCGGCATCAGAAACGGCCCATCGATCAGCCGCTTCGGCGTCGGTATATAGCTGTCCAGCGCTTCCGCCAGCCGATTGATGCACGCCTCGCCCAGCTCGCTCTTGTCCCCCTCGAGTGCCAGCTTCGCACTGCCGATGATGATGGGGATCTTGTCCCCCGGAAACTCGTACTTCGACAGCAGCTCCCGCACCTCCAGCTCGACGAGCTCCAGCAGCTCCTTGTCATCGACCATGTCCGCCTTGTTCAAAAACACCACGATGTAGGGCACCCCCACCTGCCGCGCCAGCAGAATGTGCTCGCGCGTCTGCGGCATCGGCCCATCGGCCGCCGATACCACCAGTATCGCCCCATCCATCTGCGCCGCCCCCGTGATCATGTTCTTGATGTAGTCGGCGTGCCCCGGACAGTCTACGTGCGCGTAGTGCCGGTTCTTCGTCTCGTACTCCACGTGCGCGGTGTTGATCGTGATCCCCCGCGCCTTCTCCTCCGGCGCGTTGTCGATCTGATCGTAGCTCCTCGCCTCGCCCCCAAACTGCCGCGACAGCACCAGCGTCATCGCCGCCGTCAGCGTCGTCTTGCCATGATCGACGTGCCCGATCGTCCCCACGTTCACGTGCGGCTTCGTCCGCTGAAATTTGCCTTTGGCCATTTGGTTTCCTTATTACTTTTTCGGTCCCTTGTCGGGGTTGTCGCGATTGATGATTCCGTCAGCAATGTT
>VBCS01000014.1 GCA_005888955.1 Betaproteobacteria bacterium | reverse complement strand
GGCCTCAATGCTGCGTTCGGGCTTTACCGTCGAGACCGGCCGCTCCCCTTCGGTGAATACGTCCTGAGACAAGCAGCCGCGCTGGTGATCGGGTTGCCGATCGCCTACGTGTCGTCACATCTCCTCCCGGGTGGCCTGATCTTCCAGCAAGCATTCGTCCCGGTGGTCCTGATCGCGCTGGGCGGCCTGCTTGCGGTGCGGCAGATCATGATGTCGGCGGTCGCGCGGGCGCTCTTGCCGTACCGCGTTCTGGTGCTCGGAACGGGTCCCGAGGCACTCGCCGTCGAAACGTCGCTTGAGGTAGGCAAGCCTCCCGGTCTGGAGCTGGCGGGGTTCTATCCACTCGAGAAGGTTCCTGCAAGAAGCATCGCCGCGAGTCGCATCGTCTCGAATCATCTTACGCTGGAAGAAACGGTGAAGCATCTCGGTATCGACGAAATTATCGTCGCTGTGCGGGAACAACGTGGCGGTGTGCTTCCGCTGCGAGCGTTGCTCGAGTGCCGCCTCGGCGGCATCCAGATTACCGACCTTCCGCGATTCTTCGAGCGTGTACACGGGCGCGTCCCGATCGACTCACTCAAGGCAAGCTGGCTGATCTACGGCAAGGGCTTCCGTCAAACCTGGCTGCGCGGTTTCGTGAAACGCGGCTTCGACATCATCGTCACAGCAGTGTTGCTGCCCATGGCGCTCCCAATCATGGTGGTCATGGCTTTCCTGATCTCGCTCGATGGCGGTACGCCGATCATTTACAGGCAGGAGAGAGTCGGTCGCCGCGGCCAGAGATTCACGCTGCTCAAGTTCCGAAGCATGACCCAAGACGCGGAAAAGGACGGTCAGGCGTTTTGGGCAAGCATCAACGACGCGCGAATCACGACTGTCGGGCGCTTCATGCGCCGCACGCGGATCGACGAACTACCGCAGCTGATCAACGTCCTCACGGGGGAGATGAGCTTCGTCGGTCCGCGGCCAGAGCGCCCGCCGTTTGTTGCCACGCTCACCGACAAGATCCCGTTCTATGCGATCCGGCACAGCGTCAAGCCAGGTTTAACCGGATGGGCGCAAGTGCGCTACACATACGGCGGAAACATCGAGGAGTCCGTCAAGAAGCTCGAATATGACCTTTACTACGTCAAGAATCACTCACTGCTGCTCGATCTGCTGATTCTCCTCAGGACCGTAAGAGTCGTCCTGCTCGGCGAAGGCGCGAGATGAGCGACGCGAAACCAGCATCGCTTGTCCAGCACAGCTAAAGCGGCACCGACAACCCAAGCAAGCTGGTTCGCGCGGCTGCATCGGGATCAAAGGTCGCATGCGGCGTGGCAACGCGCCTGCGTGCAGGCTTCGCCGGGTGCCCAATCCGCGGTAAAGTCGAAGCTTTCTGTCCGCAGCGAACCCGTCCGGTGACCACAAGCAATCTACTGACCGCGGCAATCTGGAGCTACAGCGTGGCTGCGGCCGCGTTCTGTGCGTTCTCGCTGCGCATGACCCTGCGATGGCGCGGCGGGTTGCGCGCAGTGCTTCTTCTCTCCGCAACCGTCGCCAGCACACTGTGGGCGGCCGCGGAGCTCACTCTGGCTCTTTGGCCAAGCGCAGCGACCTGGGTGGCAGCCAATAGCCTCGACACCATACGTTACGCACTCTGGTTCGCGTTTCTGTACAGTCTCGTCGGGCGCTTCGCGGTGAACACGGTCCGCGCCGGCGCGAAGATCGTGCTCGTGCCTTGGTGGCTGATCGTTGCAGTGGCAGTCGGCCTCATCTCCAGCGTCGCACTTCCGGACCGGGAACCCCTACGCAGCATGTTTGGCGACCGAGCCGGTATTATCGTTTACGCGGTGCGGGTCGGGCTGGCCGTAGTCGGATTGGTCCTGGTCGAGCGCCTTTTTCGCAGTGCTGCAGCGCACGCGCGTTGGGCAGTCAAGCCGCTGTGCCTGGGGCTGACAGCGCTCTTCGGTTTTGATCTGTTCTTTTACTCCGACGCCATGCTGTTTGGTCGCCACGACCTCGATATCTGGGTGGCACGGGGTGTCGCTCACGCGCTGGTCATCCCCTTCCTCGCCGTTGCTGCGGCCAGGAATCCGGCGTGGACGATCGAGATGCATCTGTCGCGGGGGGCGGTGCTGCGCTCGACGGCGTTGCTGGCATCAGGCTTGTTCCTTCTGGCGGTCGCAGTGGCTGGTTATTTTGTGCGCTTCGTCGGCGGGGAACTCGGCAAGGCACTGCAGATTGAGTTCCTCTTCGCTGCACTGCTGCTCCTTGGGTTGGCGGTGTTCTCGGGCAGCTTCAGGTCCAAGCTGAAGGTCTTCGTCAGCAAGCACTTCTTCTCTTATCGCTACGACTACCGAGAAGAATGGCTGCGATTCACTCGCACGCTGTCGGCGGATAGCTCTCCTCATGGCGTGCAGCAGCACAGCATCAAGGCGCTCGCGGACCTGGTCGAGAGTCCTGCGGGCGCTTTATGGTTGAGGCAAGGCGACCCATCGTTCCGGCCGGCGGCACGCTGGAACATGCCCGCGGTCAATGCCGTGGAACCCGCAGACGGCCCGCTGGGGAAGTTTCTGGAGCGGACGGGCTGGGTCATCGATCTCACCGAGCACGTCTCGGCACCGGAACGCTACCCGGGCCTCACCCTTCCCGAATGGCTCGTCTCGCTGCCGGGCGCCTGGCTCGTGGTCCCGCTCCCATCGCACACCGGCCTCGTGGGTTTCGTCGTGCTGGTCACCGCGCGCGCCTCGATCAAGGTGGATTGGGAGGTGCTCGACTTGCTGAAGACTGCGGGTCGGCAGGCCGCCAGCTATCTCGGTCAGATTCAAGTGACCGAAGCCTTGCTCGAGGCCCGCAAATTCGACGCGTTCAACCGCATGTCGGCGTTTGTAGTTCACGACCTGAAGAATCTTGTGGCCCAGCTTTCGTTGCTGCTGCGGAATGCAGAGCGACACCGACGCAACCCCGAGTTTCAACGCGACATGATCATGACGGTGGGAAATGTCGTCGAGCGCATGAACAAGCTGATGCTGCAATTGAGGACCGGGGCAACGCCCGTCGAGAAGCCGCGGCCCGTAGATCTGGAAACGGTCATACGCGAGGTCTGTCTGGCCAAGTCGGATCAGACCGTATCGATCGATATGGATCTCACCTCCGGGATCTCAGCGATGGGGCATGCGGACCAACTCGAGCATGTCATCGGCCATCTGGTGCAAAATGCGCTCGATGCAACCGGCGGCCGCGGGAAGGTGGCGGTCCGGTTACGCCGCGACGGTGAAACCGCGGTGATCGAAGTCACGGATAACGGCGTAGGCATGACGCCGGAATTTGTCCGGGACCGGTTGTTCAAGCCTTTTCAGACGACCAAGACGACCGGCATGGGCGTCGGTGTCTATGAGAGCTCGCAGTACGTGACCGAACGCGGCGGACGGATCGTCGTCGACAGCACAGCCAACGTGGGGACTCGGGTTCGGGTGGTGTTGCCGCTTGGACACGACACGGCCGCTTCCACTCTAGAACCCAAAGAAGCAGCATGAGCGAGACGCGCAGACACTTGCTCATCGTCGAAGACGATCCGGCGTTGCAGAAACAGATGTGCTGGGCATTCGATCAGTACGAAACGATCGTCGCGGGCGATCGCGAGTCTGCAGTTGCCTCGGTGCGTCGCCACGAGCCGGCCGTCGTCACGATGGACCTCGGTCTTCCGCCTCGTCCGGACGACCCGACTGAGGGCCTGCAGCTCCTCGAGGAGGTTCACGCACTGGCACCCGACACCAAGGTGATCGTCCTTACCGGGCAGAACGACCGCGCCAACGCGCTCAAGGCGATCGCCCTGGGTGCCTACGATTTTTGCGAGAAACCATTCGAACCCGTGATCCTGACGCTGATGCTCGAGCGGGCATTCCGTGTTCACGATCTGCAGGAGGAGAACCGGCGCCTTCAGGCGGTGCAGCAGACACCCGTGATGGCGGGAATCATCACGCGCGATCCTGGAATGCAGAAGATTTGTCGCACCGTCGAGAAGATCGCCCCGACATCGGCCACTCTTCTGATTCTTGGCGAGTCCGGCACCGGCAAGGAGCTGCTCGCTCGCGCGCTGCACGATCTTTCGCCGAGGAAGAGCAACCGGTTCGTCACGATCAACTGCGCGGCGATTCCCGAAACGCTGCTCGAAAGCGAGCTCTTCGGGTACGAAAAGGGCGCGTTCACGGGCGCCACGAAACAGAGCATCGGCAAGATCGAGACGGCCCACGGCGGGACGCTCTTCCTCGACGAAATCGGCGACCTGTCGCTCGCTTTGCAGGTCAAGTTGCTGCGCTTTTTGCAGGAGCGCGTGATCGAACGGATCGGAGGGCGGCAAGAAATTCCGATCGATGTGCGGATCGTCTGTGCGACCCATCAGAATCTCAAGGATCTAACCGCAACGGGGAAGTTTCGCGAGGATCTGTATTACCGACTGGCCGAGATCGTACTGGAGGTACCACCGCTGCGCTCGCGCCAGGGAGATGCGGCATTCCTAGCCCACGGGTTCGTGCACCGTTTCGGCAGCGAGCAAAGACGCGGTTCGATGTCGCTGCTCCCGGACGCGGTTGCGGCTATCGAATCTCACGCCTGGCCGGGGAATGTGCGCGAGCTCGAGAACGTCATCAAGCGAGCCGTGATCATGGCCGATGGCCAGGGCATCGGCGCCGCAGATATCGGCATCTCGCCGGAGGCACAGGACCAGGAAGCGATGCAGCTCAACCTGCGCCAGGTGCGCGACGAAGCAGAGAAACAGGCCGTCCTTCGCGCCCTCGGTAGGGTTAATGGTAACCTCAGCAAGGCGGCTGACCTCCTCGGCATCAGCCGACCGACGTTGTACGAACTCATTCACCGCTTCGGACTCAAGTGAAACGTCCGGCAAAGCGGTGAACCTCCAGATCAACGAAAGCGATACGACAATGAAGCAGCCTAAGTGGAACGCTCTGGTCAAATTCGGCGTCGTTGCGGGACTTTGTGTGCTGCTCGCCTCCTGCGGCGATTCGCCCGAATCCCTGGTCAGGTCGGCGAGGGATTATCTTGCCAAGGGCGATTCCAATGCTGCGGTGATCCAGCTCAGGAATGCTCTCCAGAAGGCGCCGAATAACGCCGAGGCACGTTATCTGCTAGGAACAGTCCTGACCGAGCGTCGCGAACCCGCGGGTGCGGTCAAGGAGCTCCGCATGGCGCTGCAACTGGGCTATCCAGCGGAACAAGCGCTGCCGGCGCTGGCCCGTGCGCTCATCGATGACGGGGACGCCAAGGAGCTGGTGACGGAGTTGGGCGAGAGCACGCTCGGCAGCCCCGACGCTCAGGCGGCGTTCAAGACGACGATAGGCAAGGCATGGCTTTCGCTCGGGAAACCCAAGGAGGCCGAAGCCGCATTTAACGCTGCGCTCGCCGCCAAGGCCGATTTCGCCGATGCGCTTCTCGGCATCGCCACTTTGCGGGCCGGGAGCGGGGACCTCGAGGGGACCAAGAAGATTGTCGATGCCGTCCTCGCGCAGCCTCACGCGCCGCCCGAGGCGTCGCTGTTGAAGGCTCGGCTCCTCGTCGTCGAGAACCAACGTGAGGAGGCACTTGCGGTCTTGAAAAAGGCGGTGGAGGCACAGCCCGATTATCTGCCTGCGCACTACCAGCTTGTTTCATTGCTGATCGCCAAGGGCGAACTCGAGCAGGCGAGCGCGCAGGTTGGCGCCATCAGAAAGGTGTCGAAACAGGACGTCCGCGCGTACTACTTCGATGCGCTCATAGCGTCCCAACGAGGCAACCTTCCAGAGGCTCGCGAAGCGATCCAGCAGGTCCTGAAGGGTGCGCCTCAACACGTGCCGAGTCTGTTGCTCGCCGGTGAAGTCGAGTTTCGCGCCGGGCAATTCAATCAGGCCCAGGATTATCTGCGGAGAGCATTGAAAGGATCGCCCGACTTGCCGTATGCAGAGCGTCTCCTTGCCGCGACTTATCTGCGCTTGGGCACCCCGGCACGCGCCCTCGAAGTGCTGCAACCGCAGCTCAGCCGCGGCAACCGGAACCCGCAGCTCATGGCGGTTGCCGGCGAGGCCTATCTGGCCGTCGGTGACTTCCCCAAGGCAGCACAATATTTCGCGCAGACGACGGCGCTGGACCCGAAGAATGCGGCGGCGCGGACGCGCCTGGGCCAAGTGCGGTTCGCGGAAGGCGACACCGAGGGAGCGATTCGCGATCTCGAGGCCGCTTCCGCGCTGGATCCGAACGTGTCCCCGGCCGACCTGGCGCTCATCGCGAACCTCATTCGCCAGAAACAACTCGACCAGGCGCTGGCTGCGGTCGACCGGCTCGAGAAGAAACAGCCCACCAATCCGCTGGTATACAACCTGAAAGGAATCGTCTACCTGAGCAAGCGCGATTTCGCCACCGCGCGCGCAAACTTCGAGCGCGCGCTGCAGATCCAGTCTGATTATCTTCCGGCGATCGGCAACCTCGGGCAGCTCGATCGTCTTGACAAGAAGCCGGACGCGGCGCGCAAGCGCTATGAAGCTGTCCTCGAGAAGGAGCCGAAGAACGAACAGGCGTTGCTGGGCTACGCCGGTCTCGTGCAATCGCTTGGCGGCGACTCCAGCGAGATCGAGTCGCTGCTCAAGAAAGCGGTAAGTGCGAACCCGCAATCGTTCAGTGCGCGGACCGCGCTCGTCAACTTCTACGCCCAAAAGGGCGATGGCAAGCAGGCGCAGCTCGCGGCGCAAGACGCGAGCTCCGCCCTGCCCAACGATCTCCGCACACTCGAACTGCTGGGACAGGTGCAACTGGCAACAGGCGACGCCACGCTGGCCGTCGGTACTCTCAACAAGCTGGTGGCGGCCCGACCTGGCTCGGTCGAGCCGCTCATGCGCCTGGCCCGGGCGCTTGTCGTCGTGAAGGATTACGACAAAGCTGTCGAGAAGCTGCGCGAGGCATTGGCAATCAGCCCGGGGCTCTACGAGGCGTATCGAGAGATCATTGTCATCTATGCGATGTCCGGTCAGACCGAGCAGGCATTGCGGGAAATCAAAGCGATGCAGCGGCGGCAACCGGACGACGCGCGCGGCTATATCCTCGAGGGTGACCTCTGGGGAAATCAGCAGAAGTGGGCCGAGGCGGAATCAGCCTTCAGGGCGGCGCAGAAGCGCGCGCCCGATGACGGCATGGTCGCGGCCAAGTTGCATGCGACCGTGAGCGGCGCCGGCAAGGGCACCGTCGCCGATGCCGCGGCCGATAAATGGTTGCGCGAGCATCCGAAGGACCTTGCGCTGCGCAATTATCTCGGCGAGCGTGCCCTGCGCAAACAGGATTACAAATCCGCGACTCGGTATTTTCAGACGCTCGTTGCCCAGCAACCCGATAACGTGAGGTTCCTCAACAATCTCGCCTGGGTGGCGGGCGAAGTCGGCGATCCGAAGGCGTTATCGTATGCCGAGAAAGCGTCGACGCTCGCTCCGGGGAATCCAGCGATCCTCGACACGCTGGGGACACTGTTGGTCAAGAAGGGCGACGTCGCTCAGGGACTCGAAAAGCTCCAGCAGGGCGACAAGGCGTCCGCACGCAAGGAATTGGACGCCCTCACCGAGGCAAGCAGCCAATCGGCTGGCAAAACCCCCGCCGATGACAAAGGCGCGAGCCCGGCGCCGAAATCTGCGCCGGCGCCGGCCGGCAAGACGCCGCCGCTGACATGCGGTCCGGATTGTGCGGCCGAAGTCGCGGCGCTGCTGAAGACACTGTAGCGTGTCGGACGTCTTGTTGCGCGAGACGCCCGGACAGGGCGCCCGCGACCCGGGTATGCGTCCAAACACCGCGAAGGGAGTCGAAGTGACGGTCGTCGCCGTGGTCGGTTTGGGTTACGTAGGCCTGCCCCTTGCCGTCGAGTTTGGGAAGCAATATCCGACCGTGGGCTTCGATCTTTCCGAGAAGAAGATCGCAGCGTACCGCAACTTCCTGGATCCGACGGGGGAAGTAAGCCAGGCGGAGCTCAAGGCGGCGTCCGGGCTTCGCGTCACGACCGATGCTGCCGACCTCGCCAACGCGGATTTTGTCGTCATTGCGGTCCCCACACCGGTTGACCAGGCGCACCGACCGGACTTCGGGCCATTGCTCTCAGCGAGTGAAGCGGTCGGCAAGAACCTCAAGCGCGGCGCAACCGTGGTCTTCGAATCGACGGTCTATCCGGGGGCGACCGAAGAAGTCTGCGTCCCTGTGCTCGAGCGATCCTCGGGCCTGCAGTGGCGCCGCGATTTTTTCGTCGGCTATTCTCCGGAACGCATCAATCCGGGCGACAAGGAGCATTCGCTGACGCGGATTATTAAGGTAGTCTCGGGCGACTCGCCCGAGACGCTTGCAAGGGTTGCCGAGGTATACAGCAGCATCATCGCAGCAGGTGTGCACCGGGCGAGCAGCATCAAGGTCGCCGAGGCAGCCAAGGTAATCGAAAACACCCAGCGCGATCTGAACATCGCGCTGATCAACGAGCTCGCGCTGATCTTCCACAAGATCGGCATCGATACCAGCGAAGTATTGGAGGCGGCAGGCTCGAAGTGGAACTTCCTGCAGTTCCGGCCCGGGTTGGTTGGCGGGCACTGCATTGGTGTCGACCCTTACTATCTGACGCACAAGGCTGACATGCTCGGCTACCACCCGCAGGTGATTCTGGCGGGAC
>VBCS01000150.1 GCA_005888955.1 Betaproteobacteria bacterium | reverse complement strand
AGCGCCAAGGCTTGCGCGGCAATTTCTGCCAACCATCGGCAATGTTCGCGCGTTATCGAGCGTGCAAACTGTTGATTGCGATCGTTACATAAAATATGGCACGTGGTTTGCTTTACACCGTTTAAGCGGGACGTAAGGGCAAAAACGAACAACGGAGCATGAGGTAGCGACATGGATACGTTCTCTCCGGAATTTTCTGCTTATTGGCAGAGCGAGCGCGAGCTGGCCGGCGAACGCCATGGCGGCGAGTCCGTCCAGACCTTGTCGCCGTCGCAACAGGTGGCGCTTGAAGAGTTGGCCGAGCGTGTGAACGCTGCCCGAAGTGTCGTCTAGGCAGTACAGGCATTATTGAGCGAAGCACAGGATGAATCGGTAGCTGGCCGCAGGCGGCCTCGGGTTGAAAGGCCCGAAACGCCTGACCCTCTCGGAGCGGGGTAGCGCTCCGACCATCGGAATCCCCCTTGCCCGCTCACTTCCTCCCGGCGGGCTTTTTTTTGCAGCGTATGGCACTGCAGCTCTTTCGCGTTGGACGAGCAAGTACGGCAGCGTCCTGCGGAGTTCTGCCCTCGATGGAGCGGAAAAAAGGCCCGGGTGAGTCCGGGCCTTCGAGCTAGCCTAGCGGTAGGCAACCCATCAGGGCACTAGCGGCCCGCACGGGTTGGCGCCCGGCCCGGTTTCATCGCAATCGACGTGTCGGCGGTTCTTGCCGTCGTATGGCGTGGGCAGGAACGGGAAGTTCTTCGCGATACCGTTCGCCGTGATATCGACCCCTGTAATGCCCGGTGCGCCGGCCAGGAAATTGACGCCATCGCCGGCCTTGTTCGCGATGTAGTTCGTCCCGCCGACCACGCGTATCGCAATGTCGGTGACATCATCATTTGGACGCCGACCGTTCGGCCAGCCCGCAGGATCGGTGCTCAACGCCGCGCCAAGCCGGCTCTGGTTCTCCGGTGCCGTCGGAGGGACGCGCAAATCGAGCCGCAGGAGTTCCGAGCACGGGACTCCGCAGTTCGAACCCGCCAGCGCCTGGCCGGGGTATTTGAGCAGGATCCCCATCAGGTCGGTCCGGTTGGACTTCGGTGAACCATTGATCGGCACCACCGGCACCCCGTACACCAGCTCCAACGCCGTGGCAATAACCGGGTTCGTGTAGAACGCCTGGAACTGCGCTTCATTCTCCGGTTCCGCCGCGTTCCACGCGTCCTTGGCCGGGGTGTTGATGATGAGCTCATTGACCAGCGGATTCGCCATCCGCGACACCTGCACCCATGGGCCGTTGTGGAGCGTTGCCGCGCCTGGTTGCGGCAACACTCTCACCTTCTGCCGGGCCGTGCTGGCGTACATGCCGATCACGGGGTTTGCCGACGCAGCGGCGGGCTTGCCGTCGCTGGTGATGCGAGTGATCGGCACCTCGATGGCGATGGTGCTGATGTTGGCGCCACTGAAGCGGTTCACACCGTACGGATTGACATTGTCGTTGTCCTCTCCCGGTCCGGTCAGCAGCGGCAGATAGCGGCGCAGGTTCAATGTATCGAACACCGCGCCCAGATCGATGTAGAAGGTCTCGGCGCGCTGGCCGGCGAATACGCTGATGCCGGTCGCCGCATCGCTATAGATCCCCTGCGCTGCCAACGCCGCGTAGTTGGGCATGGTAGCCGGCCCGGAGTTGGACGGCACCGCTATCAGGCTCCTGCCGCTAAACAACACCGTGCGGTTCTTCCCGCGCACCTCCGTCACGGTGTATGTCTGGCGCCGGGTCAGTCCTTCCGATCCCGGGCCATCGAGCGCGGTGATCCCCTGCAGCAGCCCACCCAGCGCGGTGATATGCGGATTGCCTAGATAGGGCACGGGCGACGTCAAGCCGCCCGGCCCCCCGATCGGCCGATTTTCGGTCTTGAAGCGAAACTCGTAGACAATATCCTCGGCCCTGCCGTCCCGGTTGTTGTCGATGTTGACGGCATAGAGCACGTCATCGTCGAAGTTATAGTAATTGGGTGCATCGCTTGGGTCCTGGCCCGGATTCACGTTGAGGATAAACGTGACGCGCCGGTCGGCGGGAGCGCGCGCCAGGTTAGCCGCATCGTAGCTCACAAAGGCGTATACATCGGTGTTGTCGGCAGCCGGATCCATGGCGATAAACGGAGCTTCCCGGTGACTCGCCGACTCGGCGGTAATTCCCCATGCCAAAACAACTGACGCCAGCAAGGGGACGATTAGCTTGGATACAGGTTTCATTTTGCATTTCCTTCTTCGTTGGACTTGATCGCGGTGGCGTCCGGCGATGCTTCGCCGTCGGCACGTTATCTCCCGCTTGGAAGGCGGCCCCGTCTTCTCAGGACGTATCCATGGCAATTCCCCCGTCGCTCGATCGGCAAGATCTTTTCCCGCCTCGCGTAATACGGAGAAAGCGGCGTTCCGGATGCGTTACCTCCTCGGCTAATTTTCCGATGTGAGAGACTCCGGTGGTGACTTCGCGTGTCACTCGCGGTGGCAAGCGGCAGACAACGTAGGGACGCATTGGCCGCATGGACGGTGCCGTGCCAGAAGCACCGACGCACGGCGCCGGTGCGTGCAGCGGCGAATCAGCTCAGGGTGCGGCGAAGCGATATCGACCCATAGTTCGGCTCACGATAACGTGTGCTCGATATCGCCAAATCGAAGCATCGACGTGTTCGATGCCGATGGGCAGACATACCCGATCGCCGGGGCATAACGTGCCCGGGCCTTCGCCGCTGATGCCTACACGGCCACGGCGGCCCGGATTGCCGGGTGGGACTGGTAGCCGGTCAGCTCCAAATCCTCATAGCGATAGTCGTACAGCGACGGCGGCCGGCACCGGATGACAAGCTTGGGCAGCGGATAGGGTGTACGCGAGAGCTGCGTTTCGACCTGCTCCAAGTGATTGAGATAAAGGTGGCAATCTCCGCCGACCCACACGAAGTCGCCGACATCGAGGTCGGCCTGTTGCGCGACCAGGTGCGTCAGCAGCGCGTAGGACGCGATGTTGAACGGCACACCGAGGAAAATGTCGGCGCTGCGCTGGTAGAGTTGGCAGGAGAGCTTCCCGCCGGCGACATAGAACTGGAACAACGCGTGGCATGGGGGCAGCTTCATGCGTGGGATATCGCCGACGTTCCAGGCCGACACGATCAGCCGGCGCGAATCCGGGTTGCTGCGAATCTGCGTGAGCACCTGCGCCAGCTGATCGATATGCCGGCCGTCCGGCGCGGGCCATGAACGCCATCGGTAGCCGTAGATCGGTCCCAGGTCGCCGTTCTCGTCCGCCCACTCGTCCCAGATGGTCACGCCGTTGTCTCGCAGGTAACGCACGTTCGTGTCACCGGCGATAAACCAGAGCAGTTCATGAATGATCGACTTGGTGTGCAGCTTCTTCGTCGTGAGCAGAGGAAATCCGGCGGCGAGGTCGAAGCGCATCTGGTAGCCGAAGACCGACAGCGTTCCGGTGCCCGTACGATCGTCCTTGCGCTGACCGTGGTCGCGCACGTGGCGCATGAAATCGAGGTATTCGCGCATCAGGTAGAGGGCAGTTACTCGCGCTATTCTAGCTGAAGCCAAAGTCCACGCACCGTCGCGGACGAGTTAAGCGAGGCTTGCCGGGCAGGCGCGGCATGCGGCTTCCGGAGGTCTTGACAAGCCGCAGGAAAGGGTTAAAGTAACATAACTATGTCACTAGTTATTTAGATATGATTACCCGGCGAGCAGCGGTGGGGCAATGAGGCGTGCCTACGCGCGCGCAATCCCCGCCCCGTGGCGGCGAATCGCGCGCATCTTCGTCGCGCTCGGCGACCCTCATCGGCAGCGTATCCTGCTCATGTTCGAGCCGGGAGAGCGGCTGAACATCGGTCAGATCGTCGCGGGGTCGACCCTTTCGCGCACGGCGGTGGCGCATCATCTGCGCGTGTTGGGCGACTCAGGCGTGCTCAAGCGCGAGAAGACCGGCAGGGAGGTTTATTTCTGGCCCGACGTGACGACGGTGCATGCCGCGCTGGCGGCGGTGCAGGACTATCTGGCGGAGCACCGCTAAGCTCGAGGCCTGCGGCTGGATTTCAGATGATCGCCACGCATCGCTGATCGAGGAGCTTCGATGGCCGAACACAGCCAGTTCCAACTGCTGCGCGAGCGCCGCTTCGCGCCATTCTTCTGGACCCAGTTCCTCGGCGCGGCCAACGACAACGTCTACAAGAACGCACTGGTGATCTTCGTCGCGTTCCAGGCCGCGACGTTGACGGCGATGTCGGCAAACGACCTGGTCAATATCGCCGCGGCCGTTTTCATCGCACCGTTCGTCCTCTTCTCGGCGACCGCGGGCCAGCTCGCGGACAAGTACGAGAAGTCGCGGTTGATCCGCTTCATCAAGCTCTTCGAGATCGCGATCATGGCGATCGGCGCGATCGGTTTCTATCGCCGCGACCTCGTCCTGCTGTTCACCGCGCTCGCGTTGATGGGCGTGCACTCGACGCTGTTCGGGCCGGTCAAGTACGCGATTCTGCCGCAGCATCTCAAGAGCGATGAGCTGATCGGCGGCAATGGCCTGGTCGAGATGGGAACGTTCGTCGCGATCCTGCTGGGAGAAATCGTCGGCGGCGTGGTCATCGCGATCAAGCCCGACGGCCCGGTTCTTGCAGGAGCGACCGCGATCGCGATCGCCATCGCTGGCTATCTCGTGAGCCGGGGGATTCCCACGACGCCCGCGGCCGCTCACGATCTGAAGATCAACTGGAACCCCTTGACCGAAACGAGCCGCAATCTGCGCTTCGCGTACGGCAATCGCGTGGTCTGGCTGTCGATGCTGGGCATTTCCTGGTTCTGGTTTTACGGGGCGACGTACCTCACGCAATTCGCGACGTACACCAAGGACGTCCTGGGCGGCGATGAGCACGTCGCTACGCTATTGCTCGCGATATTTTCGGTGGGCATCGGCATCGGGTCGCTGTTGTGCGAGCGCCTGTCGGGACACAAGGTCGAGGTGGGCCTGGTGCCGTTCGGCTCGATCGGACTGTCCGTGTTCGCGGTCGATCTCTACTTTGCCAGCCGCGGGCTGCAACCTCAGGGTCTTGCCGGCGTCGAGCACTTCCTCACCCTCCACGCGCACTGGCGCGTCCTTGGCGACCTGGTGCTTCTGGGCCTGTTCGGCGGCTTCTACATCGTGCCGCTGTACGCACTGATCCAGGAGCGCTCGGACCCGGCGTACCGGTCGCGCATCATCGCGGCGAACAATATCCTGAACGCGCTGTTCATGGTGGCGTCGGCGGGCATCGCGCTGGGCCTGCTCAAGGCGGGCCTGTCGATCCCTGAGCTTTTTCTCGCGACCGGACTCATGAACGCGGTCGTCGCGCTCTACATCTACTCGCTAGTGCCCGAGTTCCTGATGCGGTTCTTGGCATGGCTCCTGATCCACAGCGTCTACCGGGTCGACAAGCAGGGGCTGGAGCAGGTCCCGGAGAAGGGCGCCTGCGTGATCGTCTGCAACCACGTTAGCTTCGTCGATGCCATCGTGATCGCGGCCTGCGTGCCGCGTCCGGTTCGCTTCGTGATGGACCACCGCATCTTCGCGATTCCCTTGCTCAGATTTATCTTTCGCACCATGCGCGCCATTCCGATCGCGTCCGCCAAGGAGGATCCCGCGCTCAAGGAGAGCGCCTTCGTCGAGGCGGCCAACGCGCTCAAGGCGGGAGAAATCGTGTGTATCTTCCCCGAGGGCAAGATTACCGATACGGGCGAAATGAGCCGATTCCGCCCCGGACTGCAGCGCATTCTCGAACAGGCGCCCGCACCCGTAGTCCCGATGGCGTTGCGCGGGCTGTGGGGCAGCTTTTTCAGCCGCTCGTCTCGGGGCAAGGCGATGCGCCGGCTGCGCGGTCTGTTCTCCAGGATTGCGCTGGTCGTGGGGCCGCCGCTCGCGCCCGAACTGGCCACTCCGGAAGCGTTGCAGGAAAAGGTGTCGTCCCTGCGCGGCGATTGGCGCTAGACACGCGAAGAGCTGGCGATGCCCTGGATCGGGTTTCTGCTCGGTGCGCTGATCGGCGCATACCTGCACGGCTTCAAAGGCTTCATCGCCGGCGCCGCCGTCGGTCTCGTCATCGGGCTGGTTCTGCGCAACGCCGCGCTCGAGGCCGAGCTCGCGCGCTCCCCGGCGCCACTGACCGCGGCGACGGCGGGCAGCAGCGCGCCGGCCGTCGGCGTGGCGCGGGGCGAAACACCGGTCGCGGAGCTTGCTGTAGCTCCGATTGCCGGTGCGCCGTCCGACGTCGTGGCGGCGCCGCGATCGCCGGTGCGCAAAGGCGGCGCGGGCGCGCCCGGCGCCGTCGGCGTGGCGCATGCCGCGAGCAGCGTGTCGCGACCGGCGAGCGCGGCAGCACCATCGCTGTGGTCCTGGTTCACCGACGGCAACGCCATGGTCCGCGTCGGTATCGTCGTCCTTTTCTTCGGCGTTGCTTTCCTGCTTTCCTACTTCGCCGAGCACGTCACGATTCCGATCGAGCTGCAGTTTTCCGGCGTCGCGCTCGTCGGCGCTGCGATGATCGGCGCCGGCGCCTGGCTCTCCAATGCACGCCGGGCTTACGCGCTGGCGTTGGTTGGCGGGGGCCTGGGCGTGCTGTACCTGACGACGTTCGCGGCATTGCAGCTCGTGCCGCTGCTCTCGCCTCCGAGCGCGTTCGCGCTCCTCGCCGCGATCGCGGTACTGGCGGTCATGCTGTCGCTCGCGTTCGATGCGCAGGCGCTCGCCGCGCTGGCGACGCTGGGCGGCTTGCTCGCCCCGGTGCTGGTCGAAACCGTAAGCGAGCCCCTCCCGTTGTTCGCTTATGTCGCCGCGGTCAACGGGGTGATCCTGGGCATCGCCTGGTTCCGCGCCTGGCGCGCGCTCGATCTCGTCGGCTTCGCCGGCACCTTCGTGCTCGGCCTGTGGTGGGGATACGAGTTTTACGACCCGGCGTATTTCCGGATTATCGAGCCGTTCCTGGCCGCATTTTTTCTCGCGTACGTGGCCGTGCCCATCGTGCATGCCTTGCGCGGCGCCGGCGAGCGCCGGATCGACGCGATGCTCATCTTCGGTGTCCCGATGGTGGGACTCGCGCTGCAGGCGCTGCTCGTACAGGACACGCGTTACGCCTTGGCGTGGACCGCTGCGATCATCGCGGCGATGTACGCCCTTCTCTGGCGCGCGCTGCGGCAGACGAAGAATATGGCAACGGTGACGCTTGCCGCCGCGTTCGGCGCGCTTGCGCTGAGCTTTGCGACGCTGACGGTGCCGCTTGCCGTCGACGCCCGCTGGACGAGCGCGGTATGGGCAGTCGAAGCGGCCGGCGTGTACTGGATCGGGTGTCGCGACGATCGCGTGTTCGCACGCGGCTTCGCGCTGGCGTTGCAGTTCGCGACGGGCATCGTCTTCCTCGTCGGCGGTTTCAATGAATTCGCCGCGCCGGCTTTCGCGAATCGTCAGTTCCTG
>VBCS01000149.1 GCA_005888955.1 Betaproteobacteria bacterium | reverse complement strand
ATCCTGCACGAGATCATCGCCGCCGAATCGGGCGCCGTCGTGAAGACCATCGGCGACGCGGTCATGGCGACCTTCGCCACGCCCGATCGAGCGATCGCGGCTGCGCTACGCATGCGCGACGCGATGCTCAGTCTCAATGAACGACACCGGAGCGAGGACCTGCTGCTCAAGATCGGCATCCACGAAGGGCCCTGCCTCGCGGTGACGCTGAACGACCGGCAGGACTATTTCGGGCAGACCGTAAATATCGCGTCGCGCGTGCAGGGGCTCGCCGTGTCGCGCTCGATTCTCGCGACGGGGTCGGTCGTGGACCATCCGCAGGTGTCCGAGCTGCTCGAGACCGACGGCATCAAGCCGACGCAGCGACGGCTGCCGCTGCGCGGCATCGCGGAGGAGGTGGCGGTCTACGAGATTCCCTGATCAAGTCACGTCTTGGCCGCGGCCCGGGCGTGGATGCCCGCGAGCGGCGCGCGGCGCAGAAATGCGGCGTCGCGACCCAGGATCAAACGGACGAGATCTTCCAGGACCGGTTCGACGATCGACGTGCTGGGAAATTCCAGGCTGACCCGATCGAAGCGGTCGACGTTGACGAGCGTCACCGTGACGAGCCCAGTTTGATAATCGGCACGAAATAATACGTTTGCCGGAATTGCGGGCGGCACCGAAATAAGGCACTTGCGCACCGTTCCGCCGGCATCTTCGACTCGTCGGCTCGTATACTGCAGCCCCGCGTCATCGAGGACTTTGTCCGCAAGCGCGACACCGCCGGGCGCGACCTCGATCGTCAGCGCCTTGGCGGCGACGATTTCGTAATAGATGTTGATTTCGTCGAGCACCGGAAACCCCACGATGCGCCGAGTGTGCTGCCCGACCGAGCCCCGGCCGAACCGCGGCGAGTCGAACACGAGGCCATGACCGAGATCGAACCGATGCTCAATCGCCGGCTTCAGCCCGTCCAAATACGTTATCGCCTTCTCAAGCCAGCGAAATGCCTTGCGCAGCCGGGCGTCGAACTCCTGGAAGCCTTCGACGTCGGCGTGTTCATGCGTTGACTGTCGCGCCGCCTCGTATTGAGTGCGCAGTTCGTCGAGCAACGACCCAGCCGTCGACATTACGATCGCTCCCGTAGTTATCGGACCGAGGATTATCGCAGTCGATACGAGAGCACGTGCCCGTCGCGCGTCGTCGAGCGTAAGCCAAGCCACTCGCCCTCCGGTGAGTACCAAAGCTCGATACGGTTCCTCTCGGTGTCGATGCGGTAATGACTCGCCGGGCGCGAGGTTCCGCGCACCTCGAGTGGCTCCTTGCCGAGATCGTGCACCGTGACGGGCGTCCACGCGCCGGTTTGTGCGTTCACGAGATGCGTCTGCCGCAACACCCGCGGATTCCAGTACGCGAAGCTCATCACGCACGGCGCGAGCTGCTCCTGCCCGCGGGGACCGGTGATGACGAAGGCGCCCGCCTCGAGCCGTCCGGCGACCGTGGTCACGCGGCCTTTTTCTTCGGTGCGTGTATCGATGCGTGTCAGACAATCTGCCTGCCAGCTCTCTTCGGCGTGCTGCTTATAGCTGGCTCCGAGCAGCGCTACGCCGTACCGCATGTCGCTTTGCACCGATCGCGCGTCGCCTTTATCCTGAACGATGATATCGTGCGTACCGATCGGCAAGCCATCGACACTGACGTCGAAGTGCCACTCGCGCGCGAATGCCGGGATCGCGGAGAGCGATCCCGACACCAACAGCATTGCAATCAAAATGTAGTGCAAAGGGATGTCGCGCAGCGAAATCACGACGGGCCGGAAGATCGAAGCGCACGCTATCTGATATCTTAACCCGACCCGATGCGACAGGGCTTTCCACCGGAGAACCGCATGCGAATTCCCTTCTGGACGCAGGCTCAGGCTCAACGCGATCCCGAGCTCGTCGCCGCGATCGAGCGCCGACGCGGCGGCCGGCTGCTCAATCTCGACCGCATGCTCTTGTGGTCGGAACCGTTGGCGCGGAGCTGGAACGTTTTCCTGCGCACCCTGCGGCAAGAGCTCTCGCTCGCGCCCAAGCTGCGCGAGCTGGCGATCTGCGTGGTCGCGCGCGCGACAGGGGCCGATTACGAGTTCCACCATCACGCGCCCGAGTTCGAAAAAGCCGGCGGCAGCGCCGCGAAGGTTGCCGCGCTCGACAATCCCGACGCGGCAGCGACCAGCCCGCTGTTCGATGCGCTGGAACAGAACGTGATTCGCTACGCGCTGGCGAGCACGCGTGCGGTCAAGGTCCCCGATGCGTTGTTCGACACGCTGACCCGACAACTCTCGCCGACCGAGCTTATCGAGCTCGCCGCCGTCGTCGCGGGATACAACATGGTGGCCCGATTTCTGGTGGCGCTCCAAGTGCCGCCCGAAGCATAGAATTCCCATAAATCAACAACTTGTCGACGACAGGAACTTGTCGATAATCTTTACATTGATTGTATCTTTCAAGTCCAACGTCATGTTTGATCGATCATTTTTTACTGGCCCATGGATTGCTTAAGGGACCACATCGACTAATTCCGGCAGACAAGAGCAAAAGATGAAGAATTCATGGATTCGGTGCGGGATCGCTGCGGCACTGTCCTTCGGGGCCTCCGCCGCCCTCGGCAATGCGTTCTCTGGGCCGAACCCCGATACGCAAAACCTCACTTGGAATGGCTTCTCCAACGGCTCTGTGGGCGTCAGCGTTAGCTCGAACAGCGGCGCGAATTTCTCCGGCGTTAACGCAGGTCAGTTCCAGGGGTTTTTCGATGGCGAAGGGAACGGTATCAGCGCCGATGACTTTTTCCGTTTCTTCTGCATCGACCTTGGGGAGTTCGTGGATGGCAACCCCAATCCGTACACGCGAAGCCTCGGCGTGCCCGACGCTACCAACGCTGCCGAGTTGACCCGGCTGTTCGTCCTGTACTATCCGAATCCAGCCACGGGGACTTACTACGCCGGCGGCGCTCAAACCAACTTTGGCAACTTTGACAACGCGAACGACTCGGCAGCGTTCCAACTCGCGGTCTGGGAAATCTGGTTCGACACCGATGACAACTTGAGTCTCTCGGGCGGCTCGTTTCGCGCTACCGGCCCGTCGGCCGTGATCTCGGAGGCGCAGGCCGAGTTGAATTTTGTCCACGCCGGTTCCGGGACGGCCGCCGGGTGGACGCTGTACGAATTCACCAACCAAGGCAAACAGGACTATCTTTCGGTCGAGCACTCTGGGCCTCTCAAGACCGTTCCCGAGCCGGGCACGCTGATCCTGCTTGGGGTCGGCGCTCTCGCGGCGTGGGGCACGTCAAAGCATCACCGCAAGACAGCGTAGACTCCTCTGCTTGCGCTTTGGCGGCCGACGATTTGTTCGGCCGCTTTTTTGTTGCGGAGTTGACCACGTAGCGGGGTCGATCCCGCGCGCTGGCGTCACGCGGCACCGCGCCGCGCTCGACGGAAGCCTCGCCCCCTGGGCATCGCTACTCGACCACGCCGTCGGCTTCTTCGACGGGCCTATGCAAAACGTTTGTTTCGTGATCTACTATTACGAACCATTTGTTTTGTAACCGACCGGATCGGGTCGGCTTTATCGGCGATGCTCGATTCCACCCCTGATTTCCCCGACCTGCTCGAGCGAGTCAAGGAGGGCTATGCGCGGTTGCCGGTGCAGGCGCAGCGCGTCGCGCGCTGGCTGGCCGAACGGCCCGACGATGTGGCGCTGCTCTCGACGCGAGTTACGATGCGTTGCGAGGCGTGTCGCAGCTTCGGCTGCGCGCTCGCGCCGCGGCATTCGCGCCGGAGGCCCGCAGGATGGTCGCGCGGCGCAGCGCTTCCGGCGCGCATGCCCTGGCGGAAGGCGTCCTCGACGCAATATCCGCAAATCTCGACGCGCTGCGCGACAGGACGACGCTGGCCTCTCTGCAGAAGGCAACCCGGCTCCTCTCGCGCGGACGCCGCATCTATGTGCTCGGAAGCCGTTCGAGCTACCCGATCGCGTACCATTTCTTCTACGTCGCATCGTTTGGCGGCGCGCCCGTCGTCCTCGTCGACGGTCCCGGCGGCATCGGCATCGACGCGCTGCGCGGTGCGGGCGCCAGCGATGTCATGTTTGCCGTCAGCGTCGCGCCGTACACGCGCGCCACAGTCGAAGCCGTCGCGCACGGCGCAACGCGTCGCGTCGGCGTGGTCGCCCTCACCGACAGTCCGCTGTCCCCTCTCGCCGCGCGAGCGCGAGCCGTGCTTACCGTGCCGACGGCGACGCCATCGTTTTTCCACTCGATGGCCGCAGCGTTCGCGCTTGCCGAGACGCTCGCGGCGCTGATCGTGGCCGAGCGCGGTCAACAGGCGGTCGACGCGACGCGGCGGGCCGACCAGGAATTGCGCTCGCTGTACGCCTATCTCGACGCTAATCGCGGCGCGCGTAAGCGTGCACGCGTGGCCAAAGGCAAACCATGAACGACGCCCTCCAAAGCAGCACGGCAAGCCATGTCCTGCATCGCTCGCTTCGCCAGAATTATCCGACTGCGGTCCGCGGCGAGGGGGTCTACCTTATCGACAAGGGCGGGCACCGCTATCTCGACGCCAGCAGCGGCGCCGCGGTGTCGTGCCTCGGCCACAGTCATCCCGCCGTGCTGGCGGCGATGCGCGGCCAGCTCGACCGGCTGGAATACGCACACACGAGCTTTTTCACGACCGACGCCGCCGAAGCGCTGGGCGACGAGCTCATCGCCCATGCTCCGGGCGAAATGTCGCACGTGTACTTCGTATCCGGCGGCTCGGAAGGCATCGAGGCAGCGCTCAAGCTGGCGCGACAGTATTTCGTCGAGCGCGGCGAGCCGAACCGACGGCACTTCATCGCCCGGTGGCAGAGCTATCACGGCAACACGCTGGGTGCGCTGGCCATCGGCGGCAACGCGTGGCGGCGTGGAATGTTCGCGCCGATTCTCGCGCCGAGCCAGCACATCGCGCCGTGTTACGCGTATCGCGGCCAGAGGCCGGACGAGACATCGGAGCTCTACGGCCGACGCATGGCCGACGAGCTCGATGCAAAGATCGTCGAGCTGGGCCCCGAAAACGTCATCGCCTTCGTCGCCGAAACAGTCGTCGGTGCAACGCTGGGCGCGGTCGAGCCCGCACCGGGATACTTCAAGCGCATCCGCGAAATCTGCGACCGCCACGGCGTGCTGCTCATCCTCGACGAGGTGATGTGCGGCATGGGCCGCTGCGGCACGCTGCACGCCGTCGAAGCGGAAGGCATCGCCCCCGATCTGATGGTCCTGGCCAAGGGCTTGGGCGGCGGTTACGCGCCCATCGGAGCAGTGCTCGCATCGGCCGGCGTCATGGAAGCCTTCGATCGCGGCAGCGG
Source organism: Betaproteobacteria bacterium (assembly GCA_005888955.1). GTDB lineage: Bacteria > Pseudomonadota > Gammaproteobacteria > Burkholderiales > Casimicrobiaceae > PALSA-1003. The sequence continues at coordinate 6,266 of VBCS01000149.1, read as the reverse complement.
CATGTTCATGCACGGACACACCTACATGGGGCATCCGCTCGCCTGCGCCGCGGCGCTCGCCGTGCAACGCACGCTGCGCGAACAGAACCTGCTCGAGAATGTGCGCACGCAGGGCAAGCGTCTCAGGGCGCGGCTCGCGACACGCTTGGGCGATCATCCCCACGTCGGCGACATCCGCGGCCGGGGCCTGTTCTGCGGCATCGAGCTGGTCGCCGATCGCGCCAGCAAGGCGCCGTTCGATCCCGCGTCGCGCCTGCACTCGCGGATCAAGAGCGAAGCGATGCAGCGCGGGCTGCTCGTCTATCCGATGGGCGGCACGGTCGATGGCCGCAGCGGCGACCACGTCCTGATTGCACCGCCTTTCATCATCGAGGAGCGGCATATCGACGAGATCGTCGACAAGCTCGGAGCCGCAATCGACGCCGCTCTGTCAGCGGCTACGCAAACACCCGCATAACGATACCGCGATTTTTCCCTGCGCGGCGCGGATCCGCGCGCTACACGACAAGGAGGTTGTCATGAAATTCCGATCGGTGCTGTGGATGGCGCTTCTCGCCATTTCGATTCCGGCCCTCGCGCAGGATACGGGGACCGTGAAGAAGATGCGCGACGCAGGCGAGATCGTCCTCGGCGTACGCGACGCTTCGATTCCCTTTTCCTACGCCGATGACACCGGACAGTCGATCGGCTATTCGGTGGACCTGTGCATGAGGGTGGTCGATCACCTGCGGCAGACGCTGAAGATGCCGGCTCTCAAGGTTCGCCAGCAGCTCGTCACGTCGGCTAATCGCGTGCCGCTAGTCCTCAACGGAACCGTCGATCTCGAGTGCGGCTCGACCGTCAACAATATCGAGCGCCAGAAAACGGTCGCGTTCAGCCTGACGACGTTCATCGTCAACACCAAGTTCATCACCAAGACCTCGAGCGGCATTCAGAAGATGGCCGATCTCAAGGGCAAGACGGTGTCGGTGACCGGCGGCACGAACACGATGCAAAAGATCACCGCGCTCAGCAAACAGATGAATCTCGACCTGTCGGTGATCAATGGCAAGGATCATGCCGAGTCGTTCCTGCTGCTCACCAACGACCGGGTCGCGGCATTCTCCGAGGATGACATCCTGCTCGCGGGGCTCGCCGCCACGTCGCAAACACCGAATGCTTTCCGGCTGATCTCGATCGAGGGCATGCTCGCCGATCCGTACGCGTTGATGATGCGGCGCGACGACCCGCAATTCAAAGCGGCGGTGGACGCGGCGCTGCGCGCAGTATTCGCGTCCGGCGAGATTCAACGCATCTACGACAAGTGGTTCGTGCGACCGATCCCGCCGCGCAACGTGGTCCTGAACTTCCCCATGGGCGACCAGCTCAAGCGCGTCATCGCCAAGCCGATCGATTCGGGCGACCCGCAGGACTATAAATAGCGGTGGGCTTAAGATTCCTCACTCTCAACCGGATGCCGGCGCTCCCACGTTGACGAATCGCGAGCCATGTCGCACGCTTGCGCATGGCTCGCACGCACTACGCCAAGAACGGCGACATCCACATCGCCTATCAGGTGCACGGCGATGGACCACTCGACGTCGTGCTCTCCGGTGGTGCCGTAACACACCTCGACGTGCTCTGGGAGGACCCCAGCTATCGGCGATTCTGCGAGCAACTCGCGTCGTTCGCCCGCCTGATCCGTTTCGACAAGCGCGGCATGGGGCTTTCCGATCGGGTTCGCGCCGGCACGCTCGAGGAGCGCATGGAAGATGTGCGCGCGGTTCTGGACGCAGTGGGCTCGAAGAAAGCTGCGTTGATTGGATCCTCAGAAGGCGGACCATTGTCGATGCTTCTCGCGGCAACGTATCCCGAGCGCACCCGCGCTCTGGTACTCTGCGGCGCGGAAGTACGCGAGCGTACCTCCGATGACTGGCCGTGGGGGGAAGCGACCGCGGAAGAATTTGAGCAGTCGATGCGCGAGTTGCCCGAACGCTGGGGTCTCGGCCGAGGCATAGACTGGATCGCACCGAGCATCGCCAATGACGCGACCCGTGCCTTGTGGGGCAAGCTGCAGACACATGCCATGACGCCGGCAGACGCGGTAGCCTATATGCGCATCGCCTTCAATATCGACGTGCGCCACGTGGCGCGTGCGATCCACGTGCCGACACTGATCATCCATCGGGTCGGGGACCGCGTGTGCAACGTCGAGAACGCCCGCTGGCTCGCCCGCAACATACCCGGAGCCCGCTACGTAGAGCTGCCCGGAATCGATCATGCGTTATTTGCCGGCGCCAACGATATCCTGCCCGAGATCCAAGAGTTCCTGACCGGCAGCCGCGAGCTGTCCGAGTCCGACCGCGTGCTCGCCACGGTGCTGTTCACCGATCTCGTGGGCTCGACCGAGTTGATCCGCGAACGCGGCGACCGCACATGGCGCGACCTGATCGAGCGTCATAATGCGGCGGTACGGCACGAGCTTGCGCGCTTTCGCGGCACGGAGATCAATACCGCGGGCGACGGATTCCTTGCGAGCTTCGACGGGCCGGCCCGCGCGATCCGTTGCGCCGTTGCCATCGTCAACGCCGTGAGCGAGCTCGGACTCAACGTCCGTGCCGGACTGCACACCGGAGAGTGCGAGCGCGTCGACGGCGAGCTCGCAGGTATCGCCGTGCACGTCGGCGCGCGGATTGCCGCTACGGCAGGCGCCGGCGAGGTCGTCGTGTCGAGCACCGTGCGCGATCTCGTCGCCGGGTCAGGGCTGGAGCTGGTCGATCGCGGCGTGCATCAGTTGAAAGGCGTCGACGAGCCGTGGCGGTTGTTTGCCGTGGCAAGGTGACGATGGCCGCATCCGGCTAGAGACGGCTCAGCCCCACAGCGCGCGAATTCGCGACGGGATATCGACGACCGGCTTCGGGTCGGGCGCCTCCTCCGGACCACGCTCACCTCGATCGCCCGCCGGCGGCCAGACGCAGGATTCGAAGATGCCGGTGATCGCGTCAGGAATGAAGCGCGTCCGCGAAGCGTAGACGTGCCGGTCGCCGTGCGCGGCCTGCGCGTGCACGTAGAATCGCTGCGGCACGATCAGGTGCAGATGGTCCTTCGCGCGTGTCATCGCGACGTACAGCAGGCGGCGCTCCTCCTCGATCTCTTCGCTCGTTCCGGTGCCCATGTCGGACGGGATGCAGCCGTCGACGACGTTCAGGATGTGCACCGTTTTCCACTCCTGCCCCTTGGCCGAATGAATCGTCGAAAGGATGAGGTAATCGTCGTGGCGCCCCGCCGCGCCGGCTTCGTCGCTCGTCGCCGCCGGCGGATCGAGGGAGAGTTCCGTGAGAAAACGCTCGCGCGACGGATACGTGGCGGCGATTTGCTGGAGTTGCGCGATGTCGCGCTGCCGCACGAAAGCGTCCTCGTGGATGCGCTGCAGATGCGGCTCGTACCACCGCGCGACGAGCTCCAGCTCGGCCGGCCACGGGGACTCCGCCCCGCGCAGCGAAAGAAAAACGCGCAGAAATTGCGCCCACTCTTCGGCGACCGCAGGAGTCATGACGAAGGCTTGCATAGCTGCGATGGGCTCGGCGCTCGCGGCCATCGCGTCGAGCAAGCGGGTCGCGGTCGCCGGCCCGAGGCCGGGCAGCAGGCGCGCCACGCGAAACCCGGCCATGCGGCTGCGCGGATTCTCGGCCCAGCGCAAGACGCACAGGACATCCTTCACGTGCGCGGCTTCGAGAAACTTGAGCCCGCCATATTTGACGAAGGGAATACCGCGCCGCGCGAGCTCGAGCTCGAGTTGCGCGCTGTGGCTCGAGCTTCTGAACAGCACCGCCTGCGATTTCAACGCGATACCCGACTCGTGGTATTCGAGCACCCGCTCGGCGACGCAGCGCGCCTGATCGGCATCGTCGCGGACCGTCACGAGCTGCGGCTTCTGGAGCGACTTGCGCTCGCTCCAGAGGTTTTTCGTGAAGCGCTCGCTCGCAAGTCCGATTACCGCGTTGGACGCGTCCAGTATCGGTTGCGTCGACCGGTAGTTCCGGTCGAGCGTGACCACCCACGCCGGCTGCGGGAATTGCGCCGGAAAGTCGAGAATGTTGCGCACCGTCGCCGCGCGGAAGGAATAGATCGACTGCGCATCGTCGCCGACCACCGTCACGCCCCGTCCATCCGGCTTGAGCGCGAGCAGGATCTGCGCTTGGAGTCGATTGGTGTCCTGATACTCGTCGACCAAGATGTGATCGAAACGCGCCCCCATCTCGCCGGCCAGCGCCGGGTCGGCCGCGGCCTGCGCCCAATAGAGGAGCAGGTCGTCATAGTCGAGAACGTTCTGCGCCTGCTTCTCTGCCGTATAGGCGGCAAAGAGCTTCCGCAACTCGTCTTCCCAATGCGCGCACCACGGGAAAGCGCTCCCCAGCACTTCGCCGAGCGCTGTCTGACTGTTGACGGCACGGGAGTAGATCGCGAGGCACGTCGCCTTGCCGGGAAAGCGGCTCCGGGTCGCGGAGAACCCCAGTTCGTGCCGGAGGATGGCGAGCAGGTCTTCGGCGTCGCCTCGATCGTGAATCGTGAATGAGTCGGAGAGACCGATCCGCTTCGCAAACTCGCGCAGCAGACGCGCACCGACCGCGTGAAAGGTGCCTGACCAGGGAAGCGCCGCGGACTGCGCCGCACTCGGCACACCGAGCACCCGATGGAGAATCTGACCGGCGCGCCGCTCCATCTCGGCGGCGGCGCGGCGGGAAAAAGTGAGCAGGAGGATGCGCCGCGGATCGGCTCCGCGGCAGACCAGATGGCCCACGCGGTAGGCAAGCGTGTTGGTCTTGCCCGAGCCGGCGCCCGCGACGATCAGGAGCGCGCGGCCATCCGATGCATCGCATCCGTGTTCGACGGCGCGACGCTGCCCGGCGTTGAGGGCGTCGAGATAGTCGTGCTCGGCGGCCGCATTGTTCCGAGGCGGCGCGGCGGTATCGTACTGTTCGCGAAGCATGGAGCGGCGGGCCAAGGCCTTATCGAACGAACGTTCGACGAAGCTTACCACGGTTCCGGAGGCTTTCCGGCCGCGGCCACAAACCGCACCGCCCGGCCGTTCAACGCGAGGCGATCATGCTTCGACCCGGTCGTCCGCAGCCAGCGATTCCACCGGATGGCCGGCCGCAATCCATGCCTCGAGTCCGCCGAGCAGCGGCCGCACGCGCAAGAAGCCGCTGTTCATCAAGAGCTTGGCGACCTGCGCGGCGGAGGCCTCGTTCGGACACGAGCAGTAGAGAATGATTTCGCGATCGCGCGGCAGCTCCCTGATGTGCTCCTCGAACCCGTGGAGCGGCAAGTGCAGCGCGCCGGGTATGTGCCGCGGCTCGAGCGTGCGCGCAACCGGCGATCGCACGTCGACGATGAGCGGACTCTCTCCCACGTCCATGAGGCGGTACAGCTCGTCGACGCTGATCCGCGCCATGCGGAGCATCGCATAGAAGCGGTGCCGTTCCCACCATTTGAACGCGATGTATGCCGCCATCAGGGCGCCGACGAGAAGGACTGCCGCGGCGCCGTAATTTTGGAGATATTCGAGGAGCCGCTCGATCTGCGACCCGAGCAGCATCCCGCCGCCCATACCGGCGGCCACCCACAACGCTCCGCCCGCGGTATCGAAGAGGAGGAACGCCAGCCAGCCGATGCGCGTCGCGCCCGCGAGCGGAGGCGCAAGCAACGCAACGCCGGGAATAAACTTCGCAACGAGGAGCACATTGCGACCCCAGAGCTCGAACCGCGTCTGCGCCTGACTCACGCATGAGTCGGGCGTGAGCGAGATGCCGCACAGGATCCTCATGACGCGGTTGCCGTAATGCCGGCCCGCGACGTACCACGCAACGTCGGCGATGACGCACGCGAGGAGCGCGATCGCGAACACCGCGACCGCGGACAGCTTTCCCCCGGCGGCGAGCGCTCCGGCGACGACCAGTGTCGGAATCGCCGGTACCGGAAGCCCGATCTGCTCGATGAATACGTTGCCGAAGACGATAGCCAGTCCGTACTGACTGACGACGGACGCGAGGTCGTTGGTCATCGATGCACGAAGTAGCTGTGCCGGTGGTTTAGCACCGGCTTTTCGGCTCTGAAATGACCGGACTAACGGCAATCATCGCAAAGGGCCGATGCAGACATCCGAGCATGTATGATATCGCGCGCCAGTATCCACCCGCACTTCCATGCAGGCAATCATCTCCATATCGAATCTCTCCAAGACCTTCGCTTCCGGTTTCCAGGCGCTCAAGAAAATAGACCTGGAC
>VBCS01000016.1:6274-14329 GCA_005888955.1 Betaproteobacteria bacterium | reverse complement strand
CGTCTTCGCTTCCGCCGAAAGGTGTTCCACCTCTGCGACCGCGCGCGTCAATGACTGCAGGCCGACCACGACCCGCATTTCTACGTCGGTCGATTTGCGCGGCGCCCGCGGCGAGAACGCAAGCGCGTCCGGTCCGTACAATGCAGCGAGTCGCATCAGGAGCAACTTCTGCTCGCGCGGGGGCAGCGCGCCGGGCAGATGCGGATCGGCATCCTGTTCCGGCAGCGCGCGCATGCGTTCGACGACGCGAGCATAGACGGCAGTGGCGTCGAGGTACATCAGGCGGCCGCCCGCGCGCGCTTTTTCCTGGCGCTTGAGGCCCTGCGTGCCGGAGAGATCGACGTAGAAATTTGCCCCGGTGCCCGGCGGCGGCGTCAGCGTCAGCGAGGGTGTCCATTCCTCGAGTGAGCGCCCTACCCACTCGACCTGATCGGGCGTGAAATTGCCGCTGTCCAGGCGCATGAGCAGGAGAGAGCGGATGTATTCCTGTTCCAGCGATTCGCCGGGCTGGCTGAACGCAGCGCCCCCGAAAGCCAGCGGCTCGCGCTGCCAGCCGCGCATGCGCGCGAACTCGTAGAGCTCGTGCAGCTCACGCCATTGCGCGGGTATCCAGTGGCTGTAACGGAACAGGCGGAACTTGCCGTCGATGGCTTTGTAATGCGCAAGCCTGACTAATACCCGCGGCAGAACCGTTTTCCACCGCTTCTGCTCGCCCGCTGCGTATCCAGCCTTCAGCGCGGCCTGATATGCGGCGGTAAACGCCTTGACCAAATCGAACACGCCGTGCCAGAGCCGTGTCTCCACGCTGCTCGAGCGCTGATAGTTGGCGGTGTATTGCGCTGTCAAGTGGCTTATGATCGGCTCGCATCGGGCATCGACGCGCAGCAGCGCCTCCGCCTGCGCGGGCCCGATGCGGCGCCGCCCCCCGGGGAATGACGCAACCAGGTCGAGCGTCTCGCGCTGCAGCTGCAGGGGATCGGACGTCGGCAACGAAGCGATCCACCGCGCCGCCGCGTTGCCGCTGCGCAGTGGATCCCGCAGCGAGCGTCGCCAGGTCCGGAATTGTTCCCGCAACGGCCGCTTGGAGACCATGGCGCGGGCGCGGTGGCTAGTTACCTGCAATTGTCATGGCGCCTATGAGCACCGACCCACAGTGGCGCGAGCCGCGGCGATCCACGTCGTTGCCGATCGCGACGATGTCGCGATACATACGGCCGAGATTACCGGCAATCGTGATTTCCTCAACCGGGTACGCGATCTCGCCGCCCTCGATCCAATAGCCCGCGGCACCGCGGGAATAGTCGCCCGTGACCGGATTGACTCCCTGGCCGAGCAACTCGGTCACCAGCACGCCGCGTCCCATCCGGCGCAGCAGTGCGGGAAGATCCTCGGCGCCATGCGCGACGACCAGGTTGTGGTTGCCGCCGGCATTTCCGGTCGATACAAGCCCAAGCTTCCGCGCCGAGTAGCTGCCGAGAAAATAGCCTTGCACCACGCCATCGCGCACGACATCGCGCGGCCGGGTTGCGACGCCCTCATCGTCAAACGGCGCCGATGCCTGACCGCGCTTTAAATGCGGTTCCTCGCGGATGCTGATCTGCGGCGCAAACACCTGCCGGCCCAGGCTGTCGATGAGGAACGACGACTTGCGATAGAGGCTGCCGCCGCTGGTCGCGCTGACGTAGTGGCCGATCAAGCCGGTGGCGACCGGCGCCTCGTATAGCACCGGACAGTCCAGCGTCGCCAGCCGGCGTGCGCCGAGCCTGCGCGCGGTGCGCTCACCGGCGAGGCGGCCGACGCGCGCCGCTGCTTCCAGATCGTGCGGCGATCGCGCCGCGGTAAACCAATCGTCGCGCTGCATCGCGCCGTCGTCGTCGCCGATCACCGCGCAATAAATACCGTGGCGGGAGCTGGCATAACCGCCGGAAAAGCCCAGCGTGTTGGCGTAGACGAACTCTCCTTCGTGCAGCGAAACCGTCGCACCGTCGGAATTCGTCAGCCGCGGGTCGACAGCCAGCGCCGCAGCCTCGCATTCCCGCCCCAGCGCGATCGCCTCCTCGACCGTCAGGTCCCAGGGGTGATACAGGTCGAGGTTGGCCCAGTTGCGGGCAAGCAGCGCCGGGTCGGCGAGACCGGCACAGTCGTCTTCCGCAGTGTAGCGCGCGATCGTCAACGCCTTGGCGACGGCGTCTTCGATGGCCGCGCGCGCGAAGTCGGCCGTGCTTGCGTGCCCGCGTCGCGCGCCGACGTAGACGGTGACGCCGATGCCCTTGTCCCGATTGTAGGCGATGGTCTCCACCTCGCCCTTGCGCACCGTCACGCTCAAGCCGAATGCCTGTGAGACTTCGGTTTCGGCGGCGGTGGCGCCACCTGCCTGCGCCGCCCTGACGACCTCGCCGGCGACGCCGGACAAGGCGTCGGTCGTGAGCGGGAAACGAGTAGCGGGAGCAGCAATCGTGACGGCGGCAGTATCGGTCATCGACGGACTCTGGTCGGTCGCCGCGCAGGGCGATCCATGGAACCTGTGAACGGACCATTCAAAGGTTCCTAGTATCATAGCAAACGCTCTCGCCCCCCGACCGCTCGCGATGCGCCGACCCGACGAAACACCCCCGCAGGCCATACGGGTGGCCGAACGGCCCTCGAAAACCCGGCAGAAGGCAGAGATGAACGCCCTGCAGGCCCTGGGTGAAGCGCTGCTCAATGTCGCCCCCGCACGGCGCGCCGAGCTCGATCTGCCCGAACGCCTGATCGACGCGCTCGACGCGGCGCAGCGGATCACCGGTAGAGAGGCGCGACGCAGGCAGCTGCAGTTCATCGGGCGCCTGATGCGCGACCTCGACGCCGCGCCGATTCGGACGCGACTCGCGCAATGGGCCGATGCACCCAACGCCGAGAAAGCGCGGCTGCACGCCCTCGAGCGCTGGCGCGAACGCTTGCTCGCTGAGGACGACGCGCTCGACCGGCTGTGCGCCGAGCGCCCCGCCGCAGATCGGGCACGGCTTGCCGCCCTGGTCGACGCCGTGCATGCCGAGCGCGCACACGGCCAACCACCGCGCGCGTATCGGGAGTTGTTTCGGGCTCTCACCGCGCTTTTGGCCGCGGCCGAATGATGCTGGCGTACCGGCACAACCGCGGCAGCGCGTTCCGGACCGGCAGCGCATGAGCGAATCGCAAGAGCTGCTGATCGGGTTGGTGTCGATCAGCGATCGCGCCTCGGCCGGCGTGTACGAGGATAAGGGCATCCCGGGACTTGAGGAATGGTTCACCGCGGCGCTCTCCACGCCGTGGCGCATGGAAACGCGGCTCATTCCGGACGAGCAGGCGCTCATCGAGCGCACCTTGATCGAGCTTGTCGACACCGTTGGTTGCCACCTGGTATTGACGACCGGCGGCACCGGCCCCGCGCCACGCGACGTCACGCCCGAGGCCACGCTCGCGGTCGCGCACAAGCTGTTGCCGGGATTCGGCGAGCAGATGCGCCAGGTCAGCTTGAGGTACGTGCCTACCGCCATTCTTTCGCGGCAGGTAGGCGTCATCCGCAGCCGCGCGTTGATCCTCAACCTTCCCGGTCAACCCAAGGCGATCAAGGAAACGCTCGATGGCGTGTTTCCCGCGGTGCCGTACTGCATCGATCTCATCGGCGGCCCGTATGTGGAAACACACGACGAGGTATGCAAGGTGTTCCGGCCGAAATCGGCGATCAAGGGTTGATATCGACACCTCGGGCGCAACGCGCCGCCGCGCGGGCGTCGCAGCCATCGTCGCAAGCGCGATTTGCTTCGGTGCGATGGCGATCATGGCGCGCTTCGCTTACGCGTCCGGCGTCGACACAATCACGCTGCTCGCGTTGCGCTTCGGCATCGCCGCGGGAATTCTCGTTGCGGTCGCGCTCGCGCGCGGCGAGACATGGCCGCGCGGCAAGACGCTGGCGACACTGATCGGGCTGGGAGCGCTCGGCTATGGCGGCCAAGCGTTCACTTTTTTCACCGCGCTGACGCTGGCGCCGGCCGGTTTGGTCGCTTTGCTCTTGTATCTCTACCCGGCACTGGTCGCCGTTCTCTCGGCATCGCTGCTGCACGAGCGTCTGTCGGCCGCGAAACTCTTAGCGCTGGCCGTTGCGCTGGTCGGCACGGTCCTGACGATCGGTCCGGCGTCGAGCGCGAGCCCGCTCGGTGTCGCGCTCGGTATCGCCGCCGCGGCGATCTATGCGGTATACATCGTCGCGGGCAGCCGCTTGACGGCGCGCGTCCCGCCACAAACGATGGCGACCGTCGTCATCGCCGCTGCCGGTGCGGTCTTCCTGGTCGCAACACTGGTGCGGGGTCCGACGTGGCCGCGCACGCCCGCGGGATGGCTCGCCGTACTCGGGATCGCGATCGTCTCGACCGTGGCGGCGATCGTTCTTTTCTTCGCCGGGCTCGAGCGCGTCGGGCCGACGCGCGCAGCGGTGCTGTCCACCGTCGAACCGGTGTGCACCGTATTGCTGGCGGCGGCGTTCCTCGGCGAGACCATCGCCCCGTCGCAGCTCGTCGGAGGTTCGCTGATCCTCTGCGCAGTCGTGCTTCTGGCGCGGGCAACGCCGTCGGGGTGAGGCGTAGAATCGGTACGTGCGTATCGCTGACGCCAATCAGCCGCCGCCGTACGAGGGACGGAATCTCTTCCTCACCGACGCTTCGTTGCAGGAGGCCGTCGCCCGTGAAGGCGCACGCTGGGCGCACGCGCAGCTCGTCGCGTGGGGCGAGCTCCTCGGCCGCAGCGAGACCCATGCGCTCGCCGCGCGCGCCAATCGCTACGCGCCCGAGCTGCACACGCACGATCGCTTTGGCAATCGCATCGACGAAGTTGTGTTCGACCCGGCATGGCACGAATTGATGGCGCTCGCGATGCGCGAAGGCGAGCATTGCGAGCCCTGGGTGGAAGAACGCGCCGGGGCGCAAGCCGCGCGCGCCGCGGCGTATCTCCTGCACGCCGAGGTCGAGAACGGCACGCAGTGCCCGCTGACGATGACCTATGCGTCGGTGCCGGTGCTGCGGCGTCACGCTGGCGCGTTTCCTCTGCTGTCCACCGATTGGCTCCCGAAAATCGTCGAACGCGATTACGATCGCCGTTTACTGCCCATCGCCGCGAAGACGTCCGCCCTGATCGGCATGGGCATGACCGAGCGCCAGGGCGGTTCCGATGTGCGCGCGAATGTCACGCGCGCGGAGCGCACCGGCGACGGCTCGTACCGGCTCTCGGGTCACAAGTGGTTCTTCTCGGCGCCGATGTGCGATGCGCATCTGGTGCTCGCGCAGGCCGACGGCGGTCTGTCGTGCTTTTTTCTGCCGCGGCTCCTTCCTGACGGGAGCCGCAACGCGGTACGCATCGAGCGCCTGAAGGACAAGCTCGGCAACCGCTCGAACGCGTCTTCCGAAGTGGAATTCGACGACGCGTGCGCCTGGCTGCTCGGCGACGAAGGCCGCGGCATTCCCGTGATCATCGAGATGGTTCAGCACACGCGGCTCGATTGCGCCATCGGCAGCGCGGGCCTCATCCGCGCCGCGACGGCGCAGGCGCTGCATCACGCTGCGCACCGTCGCGCCTTCGGAAGAAGGCTCGTCGAGCAACCGCTCATGCAGAACGTCCTGGCGGACCTCGTGCTCGAAAGCGAAGCGGCGACCGCGCTGGCGCTGCGCCTCGCGCGCGCCTACGAGGCCCATGCGCCAGACGCGGAAACGGCGCTCGCGCGGCTCGTCACGCCAGCGGTGAAGTATTGCGGTTACGTCGAGGAATGCGCGCTGCCACGGCTGTATCGCGAAGCGCCGCTCAACTCGATCTGGGAAGGCTCGGGGAACGTGATGTGCCTCGACGTTCTGCGCGCGGCGCGCCGGGAGCCCGCGGCCGTCGACGCGTTGCTCTCCGAGCTCGGCGCCGCAGACGGTGCCGACCCGAGGCTCGACCGGCATATCGCGGTGCTCAAAGAAGCATTTCGCGAGCCAGGAGCCGGCGATCGCGACGCCCGGCGTGTCGCCGGCGGCATCGCGGTCGCTCTCGCGGCCGCGCTGCTGCTGCGGCACGCGCCGGCACCGATCGGCGAGGCTTACTGTGCGTCGCGCCTCGATGGCGGCTCCATCGGCGCGTTCGGCGACCTGCCGACGAGCGTCGACCCCGCGGCGATAATCGCCCGCAGGTTCGCCGCCTGAAAAATGAAACGCCGGCGCGCAACACGCACCGGCGTTCGACGGAAATGGCAGCGGTCGCTTGCTACTGCATGCCCAGGATCTTCTCGGCCTTCGCGAGCGTGTCGAGCGATTCCTGATGCTTGCCTTCCTTGTGCAGCTTCTCCCCGTCGGCGCGATACTTTTTCACTTCGTCCATTTGTGCCGCCGTGAGCTTGCGGTTCTTGGCGAGCGCATCATCGATTTTCTTCATTTCCGCCGGGCAGTGAAACGCGAACGCGCTGCCGGCGAAGAGCAGCGTGGCGGCAAACAGAGCGCTACGAATCTTCATGGTATTTCCTTCTCCTTTTGGCGTTCAAAAAACCGGCCGGCCTCCGAACCGGCCGACGGCGGCTAGCATATCGCAGCGGGCGGCATTTGCAAGGCCCTCCCCCGCGACAGCGGCCCATCGCCTTCGCCGACCTGCCGGTCAATCTTCCAAGAGCAGTTCGGTCCGGCTGGCCGGATCCTGGCGATAGAATTGAGTAAACAGTCTGTAGACGCTCGGGTATTCCACCCGCAGCAGGGTCGGTTCGGCGAAGAATACTTCCGAAAGCACCGCGAAGAACTCGGCCGGGCTCTCGGCCGCATAAGGATCGATCTCGGTGTTCTCGCCGTCCTGGACGCGTGTCCGGAAGTTCTCGTAGGCGGACGTCATCGTCTTTTGCCACGCGCGCCGCGACATCTCCGCATGCAACGGTGGGCAGCCGTTCGCCTCCCCACTTTTCATGTCTATCTTGTGTGCGAACTCGTGGATGACTAGATTCATACCGGTGTTCGACCAGTCCGCGCTCGCCTCCACGTCCGGCCACGACAGGATAACCGGACCGCCGGGGACGGCTTCTCCGGCGAGCGGTTCGTCGCGCCGGTGCACGACCCCGGCTTCGTCCTCGTATTCAAGTCCGGTAATGAATTCGTCGGGATAGACGATGACGTTTTCCCAACCGCCGTAGTAGTGCGGGCCGAGATTGAGCGTCAGCACGCATGCCTGGAGCGCGATCATGGCGCGCATCAGCGGAGTGACCTCGAAGCCCCGCGCAGGGACGATGCTCTTCTCGGACAGGAACAGCACGACCTGCCGGCGCAGGCGCGCGAGCTCCGCTTCGGTGTAGATCGCAAGAAACGGCAAAGCTTCCAGCGCCTCGCGCCACAGCACCTCGGGAATCGCCGACGTCGCAAGAATCCGGTTCTGTCTCCATCTGCGAATCGCTTCGAACATTGCCGGACGGACCTCGACCTACTCGCGAATCGATATTCAAAGGCCCTTGTCAGGCGTCGGTGACGCGATGTCGAGCTCGGGATCCGCGTCGATGTCGATCACGGAACCCTGGTCGTGGGCCAGAAGCTGTGCCGCTTCGGCTTCGGGCAGCGCCTCGACCCCTCGGAGCTTCCGCTCGATCGCGCGCGTCCGCACTTCCGCGTCGCCGAGCGTATTGCTGACCGTGTCGAGCTGCTTTTTCGTCTTCGCGAGCAGGTCGCCGAAGGTGACGAAGTCGGTCTTGACCGCGCCGAGCAACCGCCACACCTCTTCCGAGCGCTGTTCGATGGCCAAGGTCCGAAAACCCATTTGCAGACTGTTGAGTATGGCCGCCAGCGTCGTGGGTCCGGCCAGCGTAACCTGGCATTCGCGTTGAATCAGGTCGGCAAGGCCCGGCCGACGCAGCACCTCGGCGTACAGACTTTCCACGGGGAGATACAACAATGCGAAGTCGGTCGTATGCGGCGGCTCGACGTACTTTTGGCGGATGTCCCTTGCCTGTTTCTTGACGCGATCTTCGAGCGCCTTCCCGAACAGTTCCACGGCCGCGGCATCGCTTCGATCCTGCGCGTCCTGCAGGCGCTGAAAATCCTCGAG
>VBCS01000016.1:0-6268 GCA_005888955.1 Betaproteobacteria bacterium | reverse complement strand
CTTCGCCGCGGCCCGGAAATCTAATCGCATACTCGACGCGCTCGTCGGAGCCGGGCCGCGTGGCAACGTTCTTCGCGAACTGGCCCGGCGAAAGAAACTCTTCCAGCAATGCGCCGAGCTGTACTTCGCCCCAGCCTCCGCGCGATTTAACGTTGGTGAGAACCCTCTTCAAGTCACCGACGCCGGTCGCCAGCGTCTGCATTTCACCCAGGCCCTTGTGCACCTGCTCGAGGCGATCGGACACCAGTTTGAACGATTCGCCGAGGCGTTGCTCGAGCGTTGCATGCAGCTTCTCGTCGACCGTCATGCGCATCTGCTCCAGCTTCTGCGCGTTATCGGTGCGCAGCAATTCCAGCCGTTGTTCGACCGTCGCGCGCACCGCTTCGAGCCGCTGCTCGTTGCTCTGCGTCAGCGTCGACAGGCGGTCGTTCTGCACGTTCGCGCCGCTGGCGAGCTGGCTCTGCAGCGTTTGCGCGAAATGGCTCAAGTTGCCGGTGAGCTCTTCGCGGGCGATTTTCGCGTTCTGGTTCGTCTCGGCCCTGGATCGTGCGAGCTCAGTGCGAAGCTCGCGTTCCAATCGCTCGTTTTGCGCGCCGATCGCCTCCAGTCGCCCCTTGAGCTCGGCGTCTTCGTTCCCGCGGCGCCTGAGCGTACCGACCCTGGCCAGCGCTACGGCGAGCAGGATCGCGAGCACTCCAAGCCCAACGCCGAGGGCGGTAATCAGCCAGGAAGATTCCACGCGGCCGAGTTTACGTGGTCAGTGCAAGGACGGCAAAGGTCGCGAGCCAGTGATCGCCGACGTACTCGCCGCTCGAGACTCCGGCCATGCCGGCTGCGAGATGCGCGTCGGCGGCAGTGGTTGCGATCATCGCGCGCGGATCGTCGGACGGCAGCGCACGGCCGATCGCGCGCCAGCACCAGGCGCGCGACAGATTGAGCCCATCGAGGTGCACGATATAAGGATCGCTGCGGTTGCTGACGACCGCCGGATCGAACAGGGTCGCCGGCTCGCGCTTCTCGATCCCGGGGAGAAAGCGCGCAAGCCAATCCCGGAATTCGCGCGCATCGAGCATGCGCCGCATCAGATCGGCTTCGATCAGCGCGGGAGAGAAGAAATCCGCGCCCGAAGGTTCCCAACGGGCAGGCGCGTCCGTGTCCGCGAGATACCATTCGCGCGCCTTGGCGACGACGAGTTCGCGCAGCGCCGTTACCGCGCAACTTTGTGCGTAATCGTGGGCGAAGGCGAGCGCGAACGCCGTGTTCGAATGCACGCCGTGGCGAATCGGATACGTCGCGTCGGGAAACCAGTCGAGATAGCCGTCGGCGACCGCCTGCGCGAGAGGTGCCAGTTGGCGCGACCAGCGTTGCGCGTCGACATCGCTTGCGTGCGCGAGCTCCGCCGCGAGCTTCAAAAGCCATGCCCAGCCGTAGCTGCGCTCGAAGGCGCGGCTTTCCGGCCTGCGAAAATACGCGACTTCCGCAGCTACGTTCGCCGCCGAAAGGTGCGAGTCGAGCGTCCTGCGGATCAACGCCGCTTCGGCGATGTCTGCCTGCAGCCTGAGGATGCGCGCAAGCAGCCAATACGCGTGCACGCAGGAATGCCAGTCGAAGCTGCCGAAGAACGCCGGATGGAGCACGCGCGGAGACGCGACATCCGCCGCGCTGGCCATGACGTGATCGAGCTTGTTCGGGAACTCGCGCTCGACGTTCGCGAGCGCGAGGCGGGCAAATGCCGCCGCTTGCGTAGGGGTCAGCAGCTTATCGGTGGTTTCTTGCCGACCAGGATGTCGACCACCGGACGAAAGGGACCCGACTGGCATCGGAACTCAACAACTGTCTTCAGGCGGCTTCGCGGCTCGCCTTCTTGCGCTCGTGCGCGACCAGGTGACGCTTGCGGATGCGGATCGATTTTGGCGTGATCTCCAGGAGCTCGTCGTCGGCTATGAATTCCACCGCGTATTCGAGCGTGAGCGTGATCGGCGGCGTAAGAAGGATCGCTTCGTCCTTGCCGGCGGCGCGAATGTTGGTGAGCTGCTTGGTCTTGATCGGATTCACGACGAGGTCGTTGTCGCGGCTGTGGATGCCGATCACCATGCCCTCGTAGACGCGCTCTCCGGGGCTCACGAACATGCGGCCGCGCTCCTGCAGCTTCCAGAGCGCATACGCGACCGCCTCGCCGCGTTCGGCGGAGATCAGAACGCCATTGCGCCGGTCCGGTATGTCGCCCTTGACCGGCGCGTAGCCGTCGAACACGTGCGAGAGCAACCCCGTGCCGCGGGTGAGATTCATGAATTCGCCCTGAAAGCCGATCAGTCCGCGCGCCGGGATCCGGTAATCGAGACGCGTACGGCCGCGGCCGTCGGATTCCATGTTCGCCAACTCGCCGCGGCGTGCTCCGAGCGCCACCATGACGGTGCCCTGATGCGCGTCCTCGACGTCGACCGTCAGTTGCTCGAAGGGCTCGCAACGCTCGCCTCCGCTGTCGCGGTAAACCACGCGCGGCCGCGACACTGCGAGCTCGTAGCCTTCGCGGCGCATATTCTCGAGCAGGATCGTGAGATGCAGCTCGCCGCGGCCATAGACCGTGAACACGTCGGTGTCGGCGGTATCTTCGACCCGGAGCGCAACGTTGGTCATGAGCTCGCGCGCCAGTCGCTCGCGCAGATTGCGGCTGGTGACGTATTTGCCGTCGCGACCGGCGAGCGGCGAGGTGTTGACCTGGAACTGCATCGACAGCGTCGGCTCGTCCACGGCGATCATCGGCAGGGGTTCGGGCGTGTCGATCGCAGAGAGCGTCGTGCCGATGTGGAGGTCGTCAACGCCGGTGACGAGCACGATGTCGCCCGCGGCGGCCGCGTCGATCGGGACGCGCGTGAGCCCCGCGAAGCCAAGCAGCTCGCCGATTTTGGCTTTCGTGCCCTGCGTCTGGCCTTGCAGAACCATCACCTCCTGCCCGGGCACGATGCGCCCGCGGCGGATGCGGCCGATGCCCAAACGGCCCACGTAGCTCGAGTAATCGAGTGCGCTGATCTGCAGCTGTAGCGGTGCATCCGGATCGCCGACAGGTGCGGGCACCCGCGCGAGAATCGCCTCGAACAGCGGCCGCATATTGGTCCCGGGCGTATTCGGATCCAGCGAAGCGTAGCCCAGCAGTGCCGAAGCGTAGACCACCGGAAAATCGAGTTGCGCCTCGCTGGCGCCGAGCTTGTCAAACAGCTCGAATGTCTGGTTGACGACCCACTGCGCCCGTGCGCCCGGCCGGTCGACCTTGTTGACGACGACGATCGGCTGCAGCCCCAGTGCCAGCGCCTTGCGGGTGACAAAGCGCGTCTGCGGCATCGGACCTTCGACGGCATCGACCAAAAGCAGCACGCCGTCGACCATCGATAGCACGCGCTCGACTTCCCCGCCGAAGTCGGCATGGCCGGGCGTGTCGACGATATTGATGTGCGTGCCGAGGTACTCGATGGCGCAATTCTTGGCGAAGATCGTGATCCCGCGCTCGCGTTCGAGATCGTTGGTGTCCATCATCCGCTCGGCGACGTGCTGGTGCGCGGCAAACGTCCCCGCCTGGACGAGCAGCTTGTCGACCAACGTCGTCTTGCCGTGGTCGACGTGGGCGATGATCGCGATGTTGCGCAAGGGCCGGGGAGCTGCCATATGGGTGATGCTGCGTTGCAGAACTTAAAGCATGCAATTTTACCACTTTAGGTGCTTTTCTCGCAAAAAACATTTGCTAAATCCGACATTTAGGTCTATGATGCGCGGCACTCGGCGGCCGTTCCGGTCACCGCCGATCCCCCGGGTGGCCTCGCGGCCACCTGCCAACGTAAAGTGTCGCCGCCTGGACCGGAACTCGGGTAACGAGTGGGCCGCGTCCAGGAGTCCATTTGAATGGGTAGTCCCTCGAGCTTTGCCGAGCTCGGCCTGCGCGCGGAATTGCTCCGCGCCGTCGCCGAAGCCGGTTACACCACGCCCACGCCGATCCAGACGCAGGCAATCCCTCTGATACTCGCCGGCAAGGACGTCATGGGTGGCGCCCAGACCGGCACCGGCAAAACGGCCGGGTTTGCGCTGCCGATACTGCACAAGCTCGCACCCACCGCGAATACGAGCCCGTCGCCGGCGCGGCACCCCGTGCGCGCGCTTATCCTCGCGCCAACGCGCGAGCTGGCGATCCAGGTCGAGGAGTTTTTCCGAACGTACGGCAAATACACCGGGCTGCGCTCGACGGTCGTCTTCGGCGGCGTGGACATCAAACAGCAGCTGCCGATCGTGCGCGGTGGCGTGGAAATCCTGGTGGCGACGCCGGGCCGTCTGCTCGATCACGTCGAGCAGAAGTCGCTCTATCTGGGCCAGGTCGAGATCCTGGTTCTCGACGAAGCGGACCGGATGCTCGACATGGGATTCATCCCCGACATCAAGCGCATCATGGCCCTGCTGCCGGCGACCGCGCGGCGCCAGAATCTGCTCTTTTCGGCAACTTTCTCCAACGAGATCAAAAAGCTCGCCGACGCATTGTTGAACGAGCCGCAGTTGATCGAGGTCGCGCGGCGCAATACCACGGCCGAGACCGTCACGCAGAGCGTCTACAAGCTCCCCGCCGATCAGAAGCGCGCGTTGCTGGAACACATCGTGACCTCGCGGAACCTGTGGCAGGTGCTCTGCTTCGTGCGCACCAAGCACGGCGCGTCGCGGCTCGCCCGGCAGCTGGAGAAGGACGGCCTCAAGACCACCGCGATCCACGGCGACAAGAGTCAGATCGCACGGCTCGAGGCGCTCGATGAGTTCAAGGCGGCCAAGGTGCAGGTGATGGTCGCGACCGACGTCGCGGGGCGCGGGCTCGACATCGACGACGTACCGCTGGTGGTCAACTACGAAATACCTCATGTCCCCGAGGATTATATTCATCGTGTCGGCCGCACGGGCCGCGCGGGCGCCGCGGGCGAGGCCGTTTCGTTCTGTGCTCCCGACGAAGAGAGATTGCTCGCCGAGATCGAGCGGCTGCTCAAACGCTCGATCCCGGTGGTGGCGGCGCAGGGCATCGTTGCCGGGCGCCGCCTTCCACGCGACGCGCGCGAAGCGCGGTCGCCGAGGCCACCGCACGATCGCGCAGCGACCCACGCGCGTCCTACTCCGCGCGCTGAGCCGATCGATCGCAATCCCGAGCAGCGTCATATCCCGCGCCCTGAACCGGTCGATCGCAATCCCGATCAACCTCCACGAGCGCAGGCTCCCCACCGCCCGCAGCCGGCTGCGGCGCTGACCGCGACGGCAAGCGCGCCTGGACGACCCTGGCTCAAAAAGTCCGCCCCGGTTCCCGCGCTGTTGATGAAACGCCGGGTGGCCGAGCCCGAAAGCGCGTAATCACCGCGGCGCTTGGTCGCCGTGCAGCGGAGCATCGTCGCGCACTGCCGTTCGGGTTTCGAGGCGGAGTGCGTATCCGACATCCTGCGCATCGCGACGCGCGCCCGCATTGAGCTCGCGTGCGACGCCGTCGCCGGCAGCGCCTTGGTGAACGCCTCCTGCGGCGCACTCGACAACGCGCGCTGGGAACGTGCGTTGGCAGCAACTCCGCCCTGGTTCGCGCGCTCGTTATTCGTCGGCGACGGACCGCACGCATTACCCGAGCGCGACCGCGTCACGCCGCTACTGACCATTGCGACCGAGCACGAACCGCCGTTTCGCGCGATCTGGTTGGAAACTCCGGACACCAATGAGGCGAAGACACGTTCGGGCCTGTGTCGCCGGCTGTCCGCGCCGCTGACCGTGGCCGCAGACCGCGCGGGACTCCTCGCGCCCGACGATCCCCGCGGCTTGCGGCTGCACGTCGTTTTCGTCGCTGCAACGCGCGCGTGGGTCGGCACGAGTCGCGCTGCGACGGGAAGCCCGTGGCCAATGGGTATTCCCCGGCTCGCTCAGCCCCATTCGGCGCCATCGCGGTCGACGCTCAAGCTCGCCGAAGCCCTGATGACGTTCTTGACCGAGGACGAACGCTTGCGGTTGCTGAAGCCGGGCATGCACGCGGTCGACCTGGGCGCCGCGCCCGGAGGCTGGACCTGGCAGCTCGCACAGCGGGGTTTAAGCGTCACCGCGATCGACAACGGACTGTTGCGCGGCGGGGTCGCGCGCGACCCGCTGGTCGAGCGCTTGCGCGCCGACGGACTGACGTGGCGGCCGCGTCGCCCGGTCGACTGGATGGTCTGCGACATCGTAGAGCAACCTTCGCGCATCGCCGCGCTCGTGGCCGCGTGGGTTGCCGACGGCG
>VBCS01000148.1 GCA_005888955.1 Betaproteobacteria bacterium | reverse complement strand
GCCGAGAATGGCGAGCAGGCCCTGGCGCTGCAGCGCGAGCTCGAGCCCGATATCGTATTTCTCGACATTCGCATGCCGGTCAAGTCGGGGCTCGAGGTCGCCGAAGCGCTGGCCGGCGCTTGTCACGTCGTCTTCGTCACCGCCTACGACGAGTATGCGGTGACCGCGTTCGAGCAAGGCGCGGTCGACTACGTGCTCAAGCCAGTGACTGCCGACCGGATCGTCAAGGTCATCGAACGGCTCAAGCAGCGCCTCGAGCGGCCGCCCGCCGATCTCGCCACCGTACTCGCCCAGATCGAGGCGCGCGACTCCGGCGGCCCACTGAAGTGGATCAAGGCCTCGCTCGGGGCGTCGATGCGCCTGATCCCGATCGACGACGTTTTCTACTTCCACGCCGAAGACAAGTACACCAAGGTGGTCACCGCGGACGGAGAAGCGTTGATCCGCAAGACGATCAAGGAGCTCTTCGATGAGCTCGACGCGGAGCTCTTCTGGCAAGTCCATAGCGGCACGATCGTCAACTTGCGCGCGATCGCGCGCGTCGATCGCGACTACCGCGATCAGCCTTTGATCATTCTCAAACAGCGTCCCGAGAGACTTACCGTCAGCCGCAGCTTCGCGCATTTGTTCAAAGCGATGTAGCCCGGGTTGAGCGCGTCAGCGCGATACCCGGGGCAGCGTGACAACGAGCATCGATCCCGGGTTTCGCTCCGCTCAACCCAGGCGACTTCTCGTTACGCGGACCCCGAGTCGCAGCAGCAACGGACTCCGCGTAAAATGCGCACTTTGCCCGCAACTTCGGGGCATCCGCGCAATGAGCAATGTGCAATCCACGATCGACGCCGCCTGGGAACGCAGAAGCGAGCTATCGCCGCAGACCGCGCCCGCGGAAGTTCGTGACGCCGTCGCGTCCGCGATCGCCGAGCTGGATGCGGGTCGCCTCCGCGTCGCGGAAAAGGTCGAAGGCGGATGGATCACCCATCAGTGGCTCAAGAAGGCGGTCTTGCTGTCGTTCCGGCTCGCCGACAATGTTTCGATCGGCCTTGCGGCATCGAATGCGCCGTTTCGTTTTTACGACAAGGTCCCGACCAAGTTCGCTCAGTTCGACGCCGCCGACTTCGCCGCAGCCGGGGTGCGCGTCGTCCCGCCCGCCGTCGCGCGCCGTGGCGCCTACATCGCGAGGAATGTCGTGCTCATGCCCTCCTATGTCAACATCGGCGCCTACGTCGACGAGGGCACGATGGTGGATACCTGGGCCACGGTGGGCTCCTGCGCACAGATCGGCAGGAACGTGCACCTGTCCGGCGGGGTCGGCATCGGTGGGGTACTTGAACCGCTGCAGGCGAACCCCACCATCATCGAGAATAACTGTTTCATCGGCGCACGCTCCGAGGTCGTCGAAGGTGTAATCGTCGAGGAGAATTCCGTGTTGGGCATGGGAGTTTTCATCAGCCAGAGCACCAAGATCTACGACCGCTCGACCGGCCAGATCAGCTACGGCCGCGTGCCAGCCGGTTCGGTCGTCGTCGCCGGCAGCCTGCCGTCGAACGAAGGGAATTGCCAACTGTATTGCGCAGTGATCGTCAAGCGGGTTGACGCAAAGACGCGCGCCAAGACCAGTATCAACGACCTGCTGAGAAGCTAAGACCATGTCCGTATCCCTGAAATCCGCCGACGACGTCGCCAAGATGCGCGTGGCGGGCGCCCTCGCGGCCGAAGTTCTCGACTACATCGCGCCGCACGTGACCGCGGGGGTGACGACCGGTGAGATCGACCGGCTGTGTCACGAGTACATGGTCAACGTGCAGCATACGGTCCCGGCACCGCTCAATTACGCGCCCCCAGGGTATCAACCTTATCCGGCGTCGATCTGCACGTCGGTCAACCACGTTGTTTGTCACGGCATCCCGGGCGATAAGAAGCTCAAGGCCGGCGATATCGTCAACATCGACGTCACAGTCATCAAGGACGGTTTCCACGGCGACACCAGCCGCATGTTCTACGTGGGGGCGCCGCCGATCCAGGCCCGGCGGCTGTGCGAAGTCACGTACGAGGCGATGTGGCACGGCATTCGCGCCGTCAAGCCGGGAGCGCATCTCGGCGACATCGGCGCGACGATCCAGCACCACGCCGAGAGCCATGGTTTCTCCATCGTGCGCGAATTCTGCGGCCACGGCATCGGCCGCCAGTTTCACGAGGAGCCGCAGGTGCTGCATTACGGACGCCCGGGTACGGGACTCAAGCTGCAGCCGGGGATGGTGTTCACTATCGAGCCGATGATCAACGCCGGCCGGCCGGGCATCCGTTGTCTTGCCGACGGCTGGACCGTCGTCACCGCGGACCACAGCTTGTCTGCACAGTGGGAGCACACCGTGCTGGTCACCGACACCGGGTACGAAGTGCTGACGCTATCGCCCGGGACACCAGCCCCACCAGCGACGAGCTGAGGCGTCCAGCTTGAGCAGCGTCATCGCCCCCACCTCCGGCCGCGCTGCGAATGCGCCGGTCGCGCGCTGGAAGAACGAGCTCGACGCCGGCCGTCGCGAGCTGGAAGGCGCGTATCGAATCCACCGCCGGCCCCGGCGGCTGCTCGCCGGTCAGGCACGGCTGACCGACAGGATATTGCGCGGGCTTTGGGCGGAGATCGACCCCCCGCCCGGGTGCGCGCTGGTCGCTGTCGGCGGCTACGGCCGAGGCGAGCTTTTTCCTCATTCCGACGTCGACGTCGTCGTGCTGCTGCCGCAACCGTTAACCGATGCGCGGTCCGGAGGGGCTTCGGGCATCGAACGTTTCATCGGGCTGATGTGGGACACCGGTCTTGAGATCGGTCACAGCGTGCGCACGATCGATGAGTGCGAAGCCGAGATGGAGGGCGACGCGGTCATCCGCACCAGTCTGCTCGAACGACGCCTGCTGGCCGGATCGCGTTCGCTTTATGCGCGCTTCGGCCGGCGCTTCGACGCGACGCTCGACATGCACGGCTTCTACGAAGCCAAGGCACTGGAGCAGCAGCAGCGCCACCTCCGTCATCAGGACACTGCGTACAATCTCGAACCGAATCTCAAGGAAAGCCCGGGCGGCCGGCGCGACCTGCAGACGATCCTCTGGATTGCGAGGGCAGCCGGTTTCGGTCGGACGTGGCGCGAGATTGCGGCTTACGGCCTGATGACTGCGGCGGAGGCACGGGAGCTCGCGCGGCACGAGAGGCTCATCGACGACCTGCGCATCCGCCTGCACTATCTCGCCGGCCGGCGCGAGGATCGGCTGGTCTTCGACGTGCAGGCGGCACTCGCGCGCGAGTTCGGCCTCGCGGACACGCCCTCGCGGCGCGCCTCCGAGCAACTGATGCAGCGCTACTACCGCGCGGCCAAATCGATCCGCCAGCTCAACGTCATCGTGCTCCAGAACCTGCACGCGCGCCTCTTTCCGGCTGAGGTCACCGTGCAGCCGATCGACACCGATTTCCAGGCCGTCGACGAGTTGCTCGACGTCAAGGACGAGGAATTGTTCGCCAAACGGCCCAGCGCAATCCTGGAGAGCTTCCTCACGCTGCAGCAGCACCCCGAACTCAAGGGCATGTCTGCCCCCGCGCTGCGCGCGCTCTGGAGATACCGGACCCGCGTCGACGCGGCGTTCCGCCGCGACCCCGGCAATCGCGCCCGCTTCCTCAGCATATTGCGCCAGCCGCGCGGCGTCACGCACGAGCTCAGGCGCATGAACCAGTACGGCATCCTCGGCCGGTACCTCCCCGTGTTCGGCCGCATTGTCGGCCAGATGCAGCACGATCTCTACCACGTCTACACGGTCGACGAGCACATCCTGATGGTCATCCGCAATCTGCGCCGCTTTACCGAGCCGCAGCATGCGCACGAGTATCCGTTGTGCTCGCGGCTGATCGCCGACTTCGCGCGGCCGGAGCTCTTGTACATCGCGGGACTTTTCCACGACATCGCCAAGGCACGCGGTGGCGACCATTCGCGGCTGGGATCGAAGGACGCGCGGCGGTTTTGCCGCCAGCACGGCCTCGCCGCGGAGGACACGCGCCTGGTGACGTGGTTGGTCGAGCAGCATCTGCTGATGTCGCTGACCGCGCAAAAGCAGGACATCAGCGATCCCGCGGTCATCGCCGCCTTCGCCGCCAAGATCAAGACCGAGCGGCGCCTGGCCGCGCTTTACCTCCTCACGGTCGCGGACATCCGCGGCACGAGCCCGAGAGTGTGGAACGCCTGGAAAGCGAAGCTGCTCGAGGATCTGTTCCACGCCACGCAGTCGCAGCTTACCGGCCACGCTGCGACGCGCAAGCTCGACGACAGCCTCGAAGCGCGCCGTAGCGAGGCGGTCCGGCAGCTGCGGCTTTACGCCGTCCCCGATACCGCCGAGCAGGCGCTATGGCGCAAGCTCGACAGCGTGTACTTCCAGCGCCACAGTGCCGACGAGATCGCGTGGCATGCGCGCCAACTCTACTTCCGCGTCGAAGGGAAGGAACCGCTGGTCAAAGCGCGGCTGTCGCGCACCGGCGTCGGGCTGCAGGTGATGATCTATTTGCCGGATCAGAAGGAGCTGTTCGCGCGCATCTGCAGCTTCTTCGGTAATGCGCGGCTGTCGATCCTCGACGCCAAAGTCCACACCACGCGGCACGGCTATGCCCTCGATACCTTCACCGTGCACGATCCGGGTAATCCCAACGCCGCCTATCGCGACGTCATCAGTTACGTCGAGTTCGAGTTGAAGCGCGTCCTCGCGGCGCGCGCGCCGGTCGAGCCACCGCCGATCGGCCGTATCAGCCGGCACCTGAAGCACTTCCCGCTGACGCCGGAGGTGCGCCTATTCCCCGACGACAAGGGCACGCACTACATTCTCGAGATCGTCGCGGGCGACCGGCCGGGCCTGCTCGCCCGGATCGCGTACACGCTGGCGAGCGCCAATATCAATGTCGCCAGCGCGAAGATCAACACGCTCGGCGAACGCGCTGAGGACGTGTTCCTTATCGATGGCGCACGGCTGCACGACGAGTCGGCCCTGCTGAGGTTGGAAACCGCGCTCTACGAGCAACTGCGCCTAATGTAGGTGCGATAAATGCGCACGCAACGTCTGCATGCCGCGCCAAGGCCGAATGAATGCGGCCCTACGAACCCGCTCCTGCGACTCATTCCTCGATGACGTCGGCGTCGGGAAACAGAACGTCGGTATACCCGAACAGGCGCAGGTCGCGCATGCGCATCGGATAGAGAATGCCGTCGAGATGATCGCATTCGTGCTGTACGACGCGGGCGTGGAATCCCGATACCTCGCGCAGGATCGGCCGGCCCTCCGGATCGAATCCGGTGTAACGCAAGCGCGTGAAGCGTGGCACCTGGCCGCGCAGACCCGGGACCGACAGGCAACCTTCCCAGTCCTCCTCCATCTCCGTGGTTAGCGGCGTCAAGACAGGATTGATGAGCTCGGTATAAGGTACGGGCTCGGCGTCGGGGTAGCGCTCGTTATGCTCGAAGCCGAAGATCACCACCCTCAGGCCGACCCCGATCTGCGGGGCGGCGAGCCCGGCGCCGCGGGCGGCGATCATCGTTTCGCGCATGTCCGCGACGAGCGCCTTCAATTCCGGCGTCGCATGGCGCTCGACCAGCTTGGCGCGCTCCAGCAGCCGCGGATCGCCCATCTTCAGAATTTCGCGCTTCATCGCTGCCTCCTTGGACGCGTCCTTGGAGCACGCCGCCCGCTCAGGCGGCTGACTCCTGCACCAGGTGATCGATGAGAGTCTTCACCTTGTCCATGGCCGATTCAAGCACGCCCGCGATGCGCTCGATGGAAATGGCCTGCGCGCTGTCGCCGCGCCCCGCGGCTTGATTGACAACGACGTCGATCCCCACATAGGCGATCCCGAGCTCCCGCGCCAGCGCCGCTTCTGGCATGCCGGTCATGCCGACGACCGTCGCACCATCGCGTTCCATGCGGTCGATTTCGGCCGCGGTCTCGAGCCGCGGCCCGGATACAGCTCCGTAGATGCCGCCGTCGTGTACGGCCACACCGGCAGCGCGTGCCGCGGCGATGCAGCGGTTCCGAAGCTCCGCACTGTAAGGGTGCGTGAAGTCGACGTGCACCACCCGGCGATCTTCGCCGTCAAAGAACGTGCTCTGGCGTCCGCTGGTGTAATCGATCAATTGGTGCGGCAGCACCAGATCGCCGGGTGCGTACGCGCTGGCGATGGCGCCCACCGAGGCCACCGCCAGAATGGCGTCGACGTTGCGGTGCTTCAATGCCCACAGGTTGGCCCGATAATTGACGCGGTGCGGCGGAATCGAGTGCCCATGACCGTGCCGCGCGAGAAATACCACGTCCCGGCCCGCCACCTGGCCGAAGTTAAGCGCCGACGAGGGTTCGCCGTAAGGGGTGCGAATGACCTCGCGGTGAGCGACGGCAAGCGTCGACAGTCGGGTGAGCCCGCTGCCGCCGATGATGGCCAGCATGGAAGCTTCTCTGCAGGAATGAAGATGAGCGTACGCCGTCCGTCGGGGAAAGCACCCCCACGGCCGCCGTGCCAGTTGTTACTTTGCTTGAGCTTGGTTATTCTTGTCAATTCATGACATTGTCAAGCCGAGCCGGCTTGCGGGCGGGGACTGCCCCGATCGCTCCGGCGCCGGCAGAGGCTTCATAACATGTATTTGGACCGATTGTTCAAACTGATGGCGGAGAAGCAGGCCTCGGACCTGTTCATCTCCTGCGGCGCGCCGATCAACATCAAGATCAACGGCGTCGTCTCGGCCATCTCCACGCAGCCGATGGACGTCGAGACTGTCCGCCGCATCGCCTACGAGCTGATGACCAAGGACCAGGCGCGCGAGTTCGAGAACGAGATGGAGATGAATCTCTCGTACCTCGATCGCAGCGTCGGCAACTTCCGGATCAACATCTTCCGCCAGCGCGGGACGATCTCGCTATGCGTTCGCTACGTCCGCAGCAACGTTCCGCCGTTCGAGGAGCTCAAGCTGCCGCCGGTACTGCTCAACCTGGTGATGGAGAAGCGGGGACTGGTGCTGATCGCCGGCGCGACCGGCTGCGGCAAGTCGACGACGCTCGCGGCGATGATCGATTACCGCAACAACAACAAGTCGGGCCACATCCTGACGCTCGAGGATCCGATCGAATACCTGTTCGAGCACAAGCAGTCGATCGTCAACCAGCGCGAGATCGGCGTTGACACCCAGGGCTACAACAAGGCGCTGGGTAACGCGCTCCGCGAAGCGCCTGACCTGATCATGATCGGCGAGGTGCGCGACCGGGAGACGATGCAGCAGGCGCTGCTGCACACCCTCACCGGCCATCTCTGCCTGTCGACGCTGCACGCCAACAACAGCTATCACGCGCTGTCCCGGATCATCAACATGTTCCCCTACGACGCGCGCTCGGGCCTGCTATCGGACCTCTCGATCGGATTGCGGGCGATCATCTCGCAACGGCTGGTGCGCAACAAGGAAGGGGACCAGCAGCCGGCAGTCGAGATGCTGCTCAACACGTCGCTGATCGCCGATCTGATCAAGAACGGCGAAATCACGCAGATCAAGGAAGCGATGGAGCAGAGCCTCTATCCCGGATCGCAGACCTTCGAGCAGGCGCTGTGCCGGCTCTATCTCGACGGCGTGATCGCGTATGAGGAAGCGCTCACCGGTTCCGACTCGCCGACGAATCTGGCGTGGCTGGTGAACCAGAACTCGCCTACCGCGCGGATCGACGCCGCCGAGACCGGCGACGCGGCAACACACCATGCTCCTGCGGGCTTAGGCCGACGATGGGTTCCCATCCCACGCTCGACCTCGCGCGCGAGCTGATCGCGCGCCGTTCGCAGACGCCCGATGATGCGGGCTGCCAGGAGCTCTTGAAGGCCCGGCTCGCGCCCTTGGGCTTCCGCTGCGAGACGCTGTCGTCCAACGGGGTGACCAACCTCTGGGCCAGACGCGGCGACTCGCGGCCCGCGCTGTGTTTCGCGGGGCACACCGACGTCGTGCCGCCGGGACCGCTCGAAGCCTGGCATTCCGACCCGTTCACGCCGACGATCCGCGATGGATTCCTGTATGGCCGCGGCGCCGCCGACATGAAATCCTCGCTGGCGGCGTTTGTCGTCGCCGTCGAGCATTTCGTGCGTGCGCACCCGGCGCACGCCGGTTCGATCGCGCTTCTGCTCACTTCCGACGAGGAAGGGCCCGCCACCGACGGCACCGTGCGCGTGATCGACCAGCTCAGGGCCGCCGGCACGGCGCTCGATTATTGCGTCGTCGGCGAGCCATCTTCCGCCGAGCGGCTGGGCGATATGATCAAGAATGGACGTCGGGGCACGCTCTCGGGCAGGCTTAACGTGCGCGGCGTGCAGGGACACGTCGCCTATCCGCATCTGGCGAAGAACCCGATTCACTTGGCGGCGCCGGCGATCGCCGAGCTTGCCGCGCACGCCTGGGACGAGGGGAACGAATACTTTCCGCCGACGTCGTGGCAGGCGTCGAACATCCACGCCGGCACGGGGGCGAACAACGTGATCCCGGGCTCGCTGGAGCTACTGTTCAATTTTCGCTACGCGACCGCGAGCACGCGCGAAAGCCTGCAGGAGCGCTTCGAGGCAGTACTGCAGCGGCACGGCCTCGACTACGAGCTCACGTGGACGGGCTGGGGCGCTCCTTATCTCACGCCGCGAGAAAAGCTCGTCGCCGTCGCCGCGGAGACGATCCGCGAGGTCTGCGGGATCGTTCCCGAGATTTCGTGCACCGGCGGCACCTCCGACGGACGCTTTATCGCCGCCGTCTGTCGCGAAGTCGTCGAGCTGGGTCCTGTCAACGCGACGATCCACAAGCTCGACGAGTGCGTGGCGGTCGCCGACCTCGAGCCGCTCGCCGCGCTGTATCGTGGCATACTGAAACGCTTGCTCCTCGCCCCCGCCGCCTGATGAGCACCCTCACCCAGGAGCTGGAGACCCTCCGCGACTGGCTGCGCTACGCAGTGTCGCGGTTCAACCTGACCGGACTTTCTTTCGGGCACGGCACGGCCAACGCGTACGACGAGGCCGCGTACCTGCTGCTGCACACGCTGCATCTGCCGCTCGATCGCCTGGAACCGTTTCTCGACGCGAAGCTCACTCATACCGAGCGCGAAGAGGTGCAGGACATCATCGCTCGCCGCGTCAACGAGCGCGTGCTCATTCCGCGCTCCTACATCGCCGAGCTGCTGCGTGACGGGCTCAGTCCGTGGATAGCCGAACCCGACAAAGTCCAGACCGCGCTCGATCTGTGTACAGGGTCGGGATGCCTCGCCATCATGGTCGCGCATCATTTTCCGAATGCCGACGTCGATGCCGCCGACATTTCGTCCGATGCGCTCGCCGTCGCGTTGCGCAACGTCGCCGACCACGGCTTGCAGGGACGGGTCAATCTGATCCGCTCCGACCTGCTGTCGAACCTCACCGAAAAGAACTATGACCTCATCGTCAGCAATCCGCCGTATGTGACGGCGATGGCGATGGAAGAACTGCCGCCTGAGTATCTACACGAGCCACAGCTTGCGTTGGCGGGAGGCGACGACGGCCTCGACGCGGTGCGCACCATCCTCGCCCGCGCCGGGGAATTCTTGAATCCCGACGGCCTGCTGGTCGTCGAGCTTGGCCAGAACCGCGCCGCCGCCGAGGCCGCATTCCCGCGCCTGCCATTCACCTGGCTATCGACCGAGTCGAGCGACGACGCCGTGTTCCTGCTCAGGCGCGAAGAGTTACTGGCGGCGAATCGCGCGGCGGCCTAGGAGCCGGCTGCCAATCCTCCCGAACTTCAGTCACCCGACTCCAGGCCGAAGAACTGGCGGATTTTCCTGAGCAGCTCGCCCGCGCGCGTGCCGGTCGCGCGGGCACGTGCCTCCGCAGAGAGCGACGCCAGCGTCGCGTCGTTCGCTGCCTGGCGCGCCACGACCGTTTGCGCCAGCGCATCGGCCAGTTCGGGGCGCGCCTGAATGATGGCTTCAAAAGCCGCCTTGTCGAGCCGGTAACAGAGAACCTCGGACTCGGCGGTAATCGTCGCAGTTCGTGCCTGGCCGGTAAGCAGGCCCATCTCGCCGAAAATCGCCGGCGCCGCGAGCGTCGCCAGTCGCTGCCGCGCAGGCGAGCTTCCCGGCGCGGCGTCGCGGAAGATCGCGACCTGACCGCGCGCCAGGATATAGCGCGAATCGGACGGCTCGCCCTGCCGGGTGGCGATGTCGCCCGGCCCGAAAGGGGTCCCGATCAACTGCGCCGCGAGCGCGTGCGTCTCATCGTCGGTGAGCGGCGCGAACAGTTCCAGCGAACGCAACAGCGCCACCCGCGACTCCTGTTCCTGCTCCGATTTTGTCAGCTGCAGATGGCGCCCCGAATGCAAATACAAGTCGGAGCGCGAAATCGGGATCTCCATGCCGGCCCGGCCCAGCGCGGCGAAGACATGCACCCTCACTCGGGAATCGGTCACCAGATAGGATTTGATATCGGTCAGCCAGTAATAGACTACGTACTTGATCGCGCTCGACTCGAAGCCTGTGCAGATGCAGTGCGCCATCGGCTCGGTCGCGACAAACGGTATTTCGCTGCGCTCGAGCGCCGCGTGGACGACGGCAATCACCTGCCCCGGCGTCCATTCGTATCCGACTCCGAACTCGATCGGCCGCCGCCAGGGTATGCGCTGGTCGCCGCGGCGTCCGAGCAGCGTGACCCGATTTTTCTTCAACTCCGCGTTCGGGATGATGATGGTCACGTTGTTGATGGTGGCCAGCGCCGTATACCGCCAACGGATCGAGACCACCTCGCCGGTCTGACCCTCGACCTCGATCCAATCGCCGATGCGACATGTATTGTCGAGCTGCAATGAGATCCCGCCCAGGAGATTCCCCAACGTAGACTGCATCGCAAACGCGATGGCGGCGCCGGCTATGCTAGTGGTAGCGATAAGGCTGGTCGGATTTACACCGACCGCGTCGAGGCGGATCAGGGCGTACACCACCAGCGACAGAGCCATGGTCACTTCGCCGAGGATGCGCGGCACCGCGCGGCGCGCCAGGAGCACGCTGGTCATGAACGTGATGAAGATGCGGATGTTGCCGAGCGCAACGATCAGCAGAAAAATCTCACGCGGGATGACCGCGATGGTCAGCTGCTGAGGTATCGGCTGATAGCGCGAGAGCACAGTGAGCCCGCCCAAGCCCAGCGCGATCAGGAAGAGATTGACCAGCACCGACCGCCGCAGCTCCGGCCGGAAGCGCATCGTGATCAAACCGAGGAGCAGAGCGACGGCGCTGAACCAGAGCGATTCCTGCAACGTGATCGTTTGGACCATCGGCGATGCTTCCTTCGCTGGCTGTCGGGCGCGGCGGCCTGCGCGGATTATACGGCGCGGCGAGCCTCTCGCCGAATCACGCTAGAATGGCCGCCGTACTCTCTTTCCTGTCTCGCCAATACCAATGCGTACCGGTGGCCGCATACTCGTCGACAACCTGCTGCTGCAGGGAGTCGAGCTCGCGTTCTGCGTGCCCGGCGAGAGCTATCTGCCCGTGCTCGACGCGCTGTACGATGCCCGCGATCGCCTGCGCCTGATCGTCTGCCGTCAGGAAGGCGGCGCGGCATACATGGCGGAAGCGTACGGCAAGCTAACCGGCCGCCCGGGCATCGTCTTCGTCACGCGCGGCCCGGGCGCGTCGAATGCCGCGATCGGCATCCATACCGCGGCACAGGATTCGACGCCGTTGATCGTCTTCGTCGGCCAGGTCGGCAGCGACTTTGCCGACCGCGAAGCATTCCAGGAAATCGACTACCGGCGCATGTACGGCAGCATCGTCAAGTGGGTGGCGCAAATCGAGCGCGCGGAACGCATCCCCGAGTACGTCGCTCGCGCCTTTCGCGTCGCACAGTCGGGGCGCCCCGGCCCGGTCCTCCTCGCGCTGCCCGAAGATATGCTCGCCGCGACCGCCGCCGTCGCGGATGTCGCGCGGGTCGACGTGCCGGTCGTGCAGCCTGCGCCGGCGCAGATCGCGCAACTTCACGCGTTGCTCGCTGGGGCGCAACGGCCGGTGGTCATCGCCGGCGGCAGCGGCTGGAGCGCGCAGGGCTGCGCGAATCTCGCGCGCTTTGCCGAAGCGAACGCACTGCCGGTGGCCTGTGCGTTCCGCAACCAGGACGTGTTCGACAACCGGCATCCGAACTATGCCGGCGACGTAGGCATCGGCATCAATCCGAAGCTCGCCGCGCGCATCCGCGATGCCGACGTGCTGGTCGTGATCGGCGAGCGTCTGGGAGAGATGGTCACCGGAGGCTACACGCTGCTCGCCGCACCACAGTCGAAGCAGGCGCTGATCCATGTGCATCCCGGCGCCGACGAGCTCGGCCGCGTGTACCAGCCCGCGCTGGCGATTCAGGCGTCGGTCGCGCCGGCATGCGCTGCGCTCGCGGCTTTGGCGCCGATCGACGCGCCCGCGTGGTCCGGCAGCGCCGCGGCGGCTCACGCCGAATATCTCGCGTGGCAGACGCCGCAGCCGATGCCGGGCTCGCTCGATCTCTGGCAGATCGTCGCGACGTTGCGCGAACGGCTTCCCGAGGACACGATCCTCGCCAGCGGCGCCGGTAATTATGCGACCTGGCTGCAC
>VBCS01000151.1 GCA_005888955.1 Betaproteobacteria bacterium | reverse complement strand
GTGCGCGGCGGGCCACGTCGTCGAATCCGAAGCCGAGCGCGGCAAACGATACCGTCGCGGTAAGCAGCGCGATGAACAGGGTATGGCTGCGCCGTCGCCATTGCGAAGCGCGAATCGTCACGAGTCGCGGGCGAGCCTGAAGCCGCTGAACTGCCAGCGCGCGGTCGCCGGAAAGAAGTTCCGGTAGGTCGCGCGGATGTGCATACGCGGGGTCGCGCAGGAACCGCCGCGTAACACATACTGATTGCACATGAACTTGCCGTTGTATTCGCCGATGGCGCCCGCGGCCGGGCGAAAGCCGGGGTAGGGCGCATACGCGCTCTGCGTCCATTCCCAGACGTCGCCGAAGAGTTGTGCCAACGGTGCGCGATCGCGCCGCGCCGGCGACGGATGCAGCGCGCCGTCCTCGGAAAATCGGCCTTCGACAGGCACGGTCGCGGCCGCGACTTCCCATTCGGCTTCGGTCGGCAGCCTTGCGCCCGCCCAGCGCGCGTAGGCGTCGGCCTCGAACAGGCTGACGTGGCACGCGGGTGCGTGAGCGTCGAACGGCCGCATTCCGTGCAGCGTGAACTGGCGCGCGCCGCCGCTGCTGTCTTCCCAGTACAGGGGCGCCGCGATGCCATTCGCGTTGACCCAATCCCAGCCTTCGGAAAGCCACAACTCGGGGCGGCGATACCCGCCGTCGGCGATGAATGCCGCGTATTCGGCGTTAGTGACCGGCCGACTCGCGAGCGCAAACGCCTCGAGGTATTGCCGATGCCTCGGCGTCTCGTTGTCGAAAGCGAAGCCGCTGCCGTCGTGGCCGATCTCGACCAAGCCTTCGCGAAACTCGACCCATTCGAGCGGCGGTGCGCCGGCAGCTGCGTCCGCCGTCTGCGCTAGCGCGTACGCGGGCTTGAGAGGATTGCGCGACAAGAGGTGCTTGACGTCGGTCAGGATCAGCTCTTGATGTTGCTGCTCGTGATTGAGCCCCAGCTCGATCAGTGCGCCGAGGCGGCTCGCCGACCCGGTGCGCGCGAGCAAGGTATCCATCGCCGCATCGACGTGCGCCCGATAGCCGCGGATCGCGTCGAGCGACGGCCGCGACAGCAGCCCGCGCTGCGGGCGTGGGTGCTTGTCGCCGACCGCGTTGTAATAGGAGTTGAACAGCATGCGAAACGCGGCGTCGTAGACGCGATAACCGGGAACATGCGGCTCGAGCACGAAGGTCTCGAAGAACCAGCTCGTGTGCGCAAGATGCCATTTGACCGGGCTCGCGTCGGGCATCGACTGGATCGCGCAATCCTCCGCGGACAGCGGTGCGGCGAGCGCTTCGGTCGCGGCGCGGATCGCGCGATAGCGCGGCGCGAGAGCGGACAGGTGCGTTGGCTGCGCGAGATCAGCCACCGGCGCGCGGTCGTTCATGGTTCGGGAGTTGTACCGAAATATGTGAAATTAGACTACCGTCACCTGAGGTATACCAGGAACAATCCGGCCGATCGCCGTTGCGCGCTCGAAGCCTTCGCTCCGAAACACTCCCAGCACCTCGTCGACGGCATCCGGCGCGCAAGCCGCGAGCAGCCCGCCGGAGGTCTGCGGATCGGTGAGGAGGGCGCGTGCCGCACCGTCCAGGCGATCGGCCAGCTCGACGTCCTGGCCGTAGCTCGCCCAGTTGCGATTCGACGCGCCGCTAGCCACACCCTTGCGCGCGAGCTCGAGCACGCCCGGGTGCAGGGGCAGCTGCCCGAACTCGATGCGCGCGCCCGCTTGGGAGCCCCGGCACATCTCGAGCAGGTGGCCCAGCAGCCCGAAGCCGGTGACATCGGTCAAGGCGTGGACGCTGCGCATACGGCCGAGGGCGATGCCCGGTGTATTGAGCTGTGTCGTGCTGGCGAGCATCGCGGCGTAATGGGCGTCATCGAGGCAGCCCTTCTTCAGCGCGGCGCTGTAAATGCCAACGCCAAGCGGCTTGCCGAGGACGAGGGCGTCGCCCGGCCGCGCGCCGATGTTGCGCTTCAGATGGTTCGGATCGACGGTCCCGATCGCCACCAGGCCGTAGATCGGCTCGAGCGAATCGATCGTGTGCCCGCCCGCAACTGGAATGCCGGCCTTGGCGCAGATCGCCTCGCCCCCCTCGAGTACCCTGCGGATAGTCTCCACTGGCAACCGGTCGACCGGCATGCCGACCAGCGCCAGCGCGAACAGCGGCGAGGCGCCCATGGCATAGACGTCCGAAAGCGCGTTCGTTGCGGCGATTGCGCCGAAGTCGAACGGATCGTCGACGATTGGCATGAAAAAGTCGGTCGTCGCGACGATGGCCTGTGTTTCGTTGATCCGGTAGACCGCGGCGTCGTCCGCGGTCTCGATGCCGACGAGAAGCTCTTTCGGCACGATCCCCGGCACCGTCTTGGCAATGATCTCCTGCAATACCGCGGGCGCGATCTTGCAGCCGCAGCCGCCGCCGTGGCTGAACTGGGTAAGGCGTAGCACGGCGCGATCGGGGGCGTTCATTTCGAGAGCGTCGAAGGGTGGGCCCATTCTGTGCTTGGGTGTAACGGCGGAATCGCGGCCGATCGGCGACGGTTGCCGCGCGAGCCTCAAGTGTAGTGTACGGGCCGGCCCGAGGCCATACCCAAAAGCATGTAAAGACCCTGTCGCTAATAGTTGAAAGCAAAAGGCTTTTCAGCGAAGCGCCGGTAGCGTAGGATGGCGCCACTTTCGGGGCGTCGTCCAGGTCTTGAGACCTCGTGCAGCAAAAAGGGAAGCGAGGCGGTCAAAACCAAGGTGACCGGACGCGTCACACACGGAGGAGAATTGAAGCAAACGGATATTGCGAATCCCGATTACTTTCACAAGGTCGTCGATTGCCAGTGGGCCTGCCCAGCCCATACGCCTGTTCCTGAATACATCCGGCTGATCGCTGCAGGGCGCTACAGCGACGCCTTCATGATCAACTGGCAATCGAATGTCTTTCCCGGCATCCTGGGACGGACCTGCGACCGGCCGTGTGAGCCTGCATGTCGCCGCGGGCGCGTGGAAGAGGGATCCTCTGATGCGAACGGCCAGAGCACGGGCGTCAAGCCCGAGCCCGTGGCGATCTGCCGCTTGAAGCGCGTCGCCGCCGATCTGAAGGACGATATACGTCACCGGCTGCCGAAGCGCGCCGCGAAAATGAACGGCAAGCGCGTCGCGTTGGTCGGTGCGGGGCCGGCGTCGCTCACCGTCGCGCGCGATCTGGCGCCGCTCGGCTACGAATGCGTGATCTACGACGCGGACGCGCAGGCCGGAGGCATGATTCGCAGCCAGATCCCCAAGTTCCGCCTGCCCGAGTCGGTGATCGACGAAGAGGTCGGCTACATACTCGGCCTGGGCATCGAGTTTCGCGGCGGTCAGCGCATCGACAGCCTGAAGGCGCTGCTCGCGGGCAACGGCAGCGGCGCTTACGACGCCGTGTTTGTCGGCAGCGGCGCGCCGCGGGGGCGCGATCTCGACCTTCCCGGGCGCAAGGAAGCGGCGAAGAACATCCATATCGGGATCGACTGGCTGTCGAGCGTTTCGTTCGGCCACATCGACCGCATCGGCAAGCGCGTGATCGTGCTCGGCGGCGGCAACACCGCGATGGACTGCTGCCGCAGTTCGCGGCGCCTCGGCGGCGAGGACGTGAAAGTCATCGTGCGCTCCGGCTTTGACGAGATGAAGGCTTCGCCGTGGGAAAAGGAAGACGCGATGCACGAGGGCATCCCGATCCTCAATTTCCACGTGCCCAAGGCGTTCATCCACGAAGACGGCAAGCTGACGGGGATGCTCTTCGAGAAAGTGGAAGCGAAATACGACGACAAGGGGCGGCGGCGGCTCGTGCCCACGGGCGAGCCCGACGTGCACCTCGCCTGCGACGACGTGCTGATCGCGGTCGGGCAGGAGAATGCGTTTCCCTGGATCGAGCGCGACGCCAGCGTCGCGTTCGACGACCACGGCCTGCCCGTGGTCGATAAGACAACGCTGCAGTCGACGCATCCGAAGGTTTTCTTCGGCGGCGACTCCGCGTTCGGGCCGAAGAACATCATCTGGGCGGTGGCCCACGGTCACGAGGCCGCGATCTCGATCGACGCCCTCTGCCGCGGCGCAGACATCACGAAGCGGCCGCCGCCGCTGTTCAACCTGCTGTCGCAGAAGATGGGCATCCACGAATGGAGCTACGACAACGACGTGTCCAACGACGCGCGCTTCAAGGTGCCGCTGAAGGACATGGTGATCGCGCTCAAGAACATCAAGGTCGAGGTCGAGCTGGGATTCGATGCCGCGCAGGCATTCGCCGAGGCGCAGCGTTGCCTCAATTGCGACGTGCAGACCGTGTTCGCGCCGAAGCTCTGCATCGAGTGCGACGCCTGCGTCGACATATGCCCCATGGACTGCATCACGTTCACGCCCGACGGCGATGAGCAGGAGCTGCGCACGCGCTTGAACGCGCCGTCGCGCAACCTGACGCAGGACTTGTACCTCGCCGGTGGATTGAAGACGGGCCGGGTAATGGTGAAGGACGAGGACATGTGCCTTCACTGCGGATTGTGCGCGGAGCGCTGTCCGACGGGCGCCTGGGACATGCAGAAGTTCTTTCTCGAACCGGCGCAAGCGCACGATTGCCACCGCCGGGCACCTGCGGTTGCCCGGCCAAGCCGCGCCGTTCTCGGTGAGGCGGCCGACTGATGAAGCAAACCGTTGCTCCCATCGAACGGGTCAACGACTTCGTCGTCAAGTTCGCCAACGTCAACGGCTCGGGCTCGGCGTCGGCGAATCTGCTGTTCGCCAAGTCGATCCTGCGCATGGGTATTCCGGTCGCGCCGCGCAACATCTTCCCGTCCAATATCCAAGGCCTGCCGACCTGGTTCGAGGTTCGCGTCAACGAAAACGGCTGGCGCGGCCGCCGCGGCGGCGTCGATCTCATGGTCGCGATGAACCCGCAGACGTGGGAACAGGACGTCAAGGAGATCGAGCCGGGAGGGTATCTCTTCTATGACTCGACCAAGCCGCTCCCGGCGGCGAAATTCCGCGACGACATCACGATCATCGGCATGCCGCTGACGGGAATCTGCAACCGCGAGTACACCGACGCCCGGCAACGGCAGCTGTTCAAGAACATCATCTATGTGGGGGCGCTCTCGGCGCTCCTCGAAATCGAGCCCGAAGCGATCGCCGAGCTGATCGGCGAGCTGTACAAGGGCAAGGAGGCACTGCTCAAGCCCAATGTGCAGGCGATGCGCATGGGCCGTACCTATGCGCAGAACGAGCTTGACTGGCCACTGGGGATCCGCGTCAAACGTGCCAACGCAGTCGGCGAGAAGATATTCATCGAAGGCAACAGCGCCGCCGCGCTGGGCTGCGTCTACGGTGGCGCGACGGTCGCGGCGTGGTACCCGATCACGCCGTCGTCGTCGCTGGCCGAAGCGTTCGCGCGGCACTGCCGCAGGTTCCGCACCGATCCCGCGACCGGCAAGGCGCGCTACGCAATCGTCCAGGCAGAGGACGAGCTGGCGTCCATCGGCATCGTCATCGGCGCGACCTGGAACGGCGCGCGCGCGTTTACCTGCACGTCCGGACCGGGCATCTCGCTGATGCAGGAGTTCATCGGGCTCGCGTACTTCGCCGAGATTCCCGCCGTCCTGTTCGACATCCAGCGCGGCAGCCCGTCGACGGGCATGCCGACGCGCACGCAACAGGCCGACCTGCTGTCCTGCGCCTACGCTTCGCATGGCGACACCAAGCATGTGCTGATCTTTCCGCAAGACCCGAAGGAGGCGTTCGAGTTCGCCGCGCTTTCGTTCGATCTCGCCGACCGGCTGCAGACGCCGATCTTCGTGATGATGGATCTCGACATCGGCATGCAGGACTGGCTGTGCGAGCCGCTTGCCTGGGACGATTCGCGCAAGCTCGACCGCGGCAAGGTGATGAGCTACGAGGACCTCGAGGCCGGCAAGGATTTCGGCCGCTATCTCGACGTCGACGGCGACGGGATCGCGTATCGCACGTATCCCGGAACGCACCCGAACCGCGGCTCGTACTTTACCCGCGGCTCGACCAAGGACCGCTACGCGCGCTACACCGAGGACGGCGCGACCTACGTCGACAACATGCAACGGCTGCAGCGCAAGTTCGAGACGGCCAAGCAGTACCTGCCCACGCCGGTGCGCAAGGATGCCGCGCAGAAGACCCGCTGCGGCGCGATTTACTTCGGCTCGACCGCGCCGGCGATGGAAGAAGCGCTCGCGGCGCTGGCGGGCCAGGGCATTCATCTCGACACGCTGCGCATCCGCGCGTTCCCATTCCACGACGAAATCGCCGATTTCATCGCCGACCACGAGCAGGTGTACGTCGTCGAGCAGAACCGCGACGCGCAGATGCGCATGCTGCTGGTCAACGAGCTCGCCGTCGATGCCGCTAAGCTCATTCCCGTGTTGCACTACGACGGCACGCCGATCACCGCACGGTTCATCCTCCGGGAGGTCGGCGAGAAGCTCGCCATGTTCAACGTAACGCCGCTGCGGAAGGTCGCACCGTGACTTACCTCGCCAAGCCCAGACTGCACCACCCCGACCTGCCCAAGAACAAGCTCGGCTACACGCACCGCGACTACGAAGGCACGGTGTCGACGCTGTGCGCGGGCTGCGGACACGACTCGATCTCGGGCGCGATCATCCAGGCGTTCTTCGAGCTCGACGTGCCGCCGCATCGCGTCGCCAAGCTCTCCGGGATCGGCTGCTCGTCGAAGACCCCGACCTACTTCCTCGGCAACTCGCACGGCTTCAACAGCGTGCATGGTCGCATGCCGTCGGTGCTGACCGGCGCCAACCTCGCCAACCGCGACCTGATCTATTTCGGCGTTTCCGGCGACGGCGACTCCGCGTCGATCGGGCTCGGGCAGTTCGCGCACTTGATGCGCCGCGGCGTCAATATGGTCTACATCGTCGAGAACAACGGCGTCTACGGGCTCACCAAGGGGCAGTTCTCGGCCACCGCCGACAAGGGCTCCAAAGCCAAGCGCGGCGCGGTCAACAACGACGAGCCGATCGACATGGTGATGCTCGCGCTGCAGCTCGGCGCGAGCTTCGTCGCGCGAAGCTTCTCCGGCGACAAGGAACAGCTCGTGCCGCTGATCCGCGCCGCCATCGCGCACCACGGCGCGGCTTTCATCGACGTTATCAGCCCTTGCGTCGCATTCAACAACCACCCGGGCTCGACCAAGAGCTACGATTTCGTGCGCGAGCACAACGAAGCGGTCAACCGCCTCGACTTCATGCCCGCGAAGACGGAGATCACGACCGAATACGCCCCGGGAACCTTGCAGGAAGTGGTGCAGCACGACGGCTCGGTGCTGCGCCTGCGCAAGCTGCACGAGGATTACGACGCGAGTGACAAGGCCGGGGCGATGAATTATCTTTTGCAGCGCCAGGCAGCAGGCGAGATCGTTACCGGGCTCCTGTATCTCCGTCCGGACGCCGACGACCTGCACCGGCTGCTCAACACGGTCGACGTGCCGCTCAATCAGCTTAGTGAGAAGGAACTGATCCCTGGCGCCGCAGCGCTGGAGAAGTTTAACGCGTCTTTGCGGTGAGTCGCTGGGGTTCATAGGGCCGAATTCATTCGGCCGCGGCGCGACTGTTGCCAAACCCCGACATTTTCGCGGTGTAGCTCGCACCGCAAGCCAGCGCGATACAATCGGGGCATGCGCATTTTCTGGCGAGCCCTGGCGGTGCTCGGCGGCGTGGTCGTGCTGCTGCTCATCGCGGTCGCGATCGCCGTTCATACCGTCGACGTCAAGGAGTTCATCGGCCCGATCAAGCAGCGGGTCAAGGACGCGACCGGGCGCGATCTCGAAGTGCGCGGCGGCATCGATCTCAAGCTGGGACTCGAGCCCAAGCTCGTGCTCGACGATGTGACCTTGGGCAACGCGCCTTGGGGCAAGCAGCCGCAGATGTTCACCGCCAAGCACGTCGAGGCGCAGATCGCGCTCCTGCCGCTGTTGCGCAAGCGCTTCGACGTCATCCGCTTCAAGCTGATCGCGCCGACGATCGTGCTCGAGACCGATTCCGATGGCAAGGGCAACTGGGAATTTCCTACGCTGCCCGCTGCGGCGCAGGGCAGCACCCCGGCGCCTTCCGGCGGGACGCTGGGCGGTTTTGCGGTCGGCGATATCGCGATCTCCGGCGGCGCGGTCACGTATCGCGACGGCAAGACCGGCGACGTCACGACCATCGTGATCGAAGATCTGACGGTGCACGCCCGCGACGCGCAATCTCCTGTCAGCGGCCGCTTCCGCGGCAAGGTCAACGACACAGCCGTCGCGCTCGAAGGAGACTTCGGCCCGCTGGATCAGCTCATGCGCCAGCGCTGGCCGTATCCGGTCACGGTTCAGGGCGAGATCAACGGCAAGAAGGCTTCGGTCGGCACGCAGGTGACTGTGCAGGGCAACGTCGTCGGACTCGATGAGCTGAAGATCGGCTCCGGCTCGAGCGCGATGACCGGCAAGATGGCCGTTGTC
>VBCS01000147.1 GCA_005888955.1 Betaproteobacteria bacterium | reverse complement strand
AGGCGCTGTTCCGACTGACCAACATCCGCGGCGCGCTGGTGACGATGCCGCATAAGGTGACGACGGTCGCGTTGCTCGACGAGGTCACGCCGACCGTGCAGATCGCAGGAGCGTGCAACGCGATCCTCCGCCGCCCCGACGGGTCCTTGCTCGGTGACATGTTCGACGGCACCGGGTTTGTCCGTGGCGTGGAGCGCAAGGGTCGCCAACTGAAAGGCGCGAAGGCGCTGGTGGTTGGGAGCGGCGGCGTAGGATCGGCCATCGCCGCGTCGCTTGCTGCCGCCGGCATCGCCGCTATCGGCCTGTTCGACGCCAGTTCGGCTGCGGCGGAGTCGCTCGGTGAGCGACTGAGCGAACATTTCCCCAAGCTCAAGGTCGAGACCGGGTCGAAGGAGCCCGAAGGCTACGACGTCGTGGTCAACGCGACGCCGCTTGGCATGAAGGAAGGCGATCCGCTGCCGATCGACGTTGCCCGGGTCGCCCCGACCGCGTTCGTAGGTGAAGTGGTGATGAAGCAGGAGATGACTCCGTTCCTGCGCGCGGCAAAGGCCAGGGGCTGTACGGTCCAGGTGGGCACCGACATGCTGTTCGAGCAGATTCCGGCGTACCTGGAATTCTTCGGTTTCGGGACGACCACGCCCGACGAGTTGCGCGCAGTAGCGAAGATCAAGTACTAGGAAGGCCGGCGCCGGATCCTTTGAGAAGCACGTCATGCGAAGATCGATCGCGACCGTTTCAATGAGCGGTACGTTGCGGGAGAAGCTCGAGGCCATCGCCGCCGCCCGCTTCGACGGCTTCGAGCTGTTCGAAAACGACCTGATCTACTTCAACGGATCGCCCGCCGAAGTCGGCGCGCTTGCGGCGGATCTCGGACTCTCCTGCGACCTCTATCAACCATTCCGGGACTTCGAGGGCACGTCCGATGCCGTTCTGCAGCGCAACCTCGATCGCGCGGAACGAAAATTCGATGTCATGCAGGCATTGGGCGCGCAGCTCATGCTCGTCTGCTCCAACACGTCTGCCAATGTCATCGCGGATGAGCAACGCATGGCGGCTCAGCTCTACGCGCTCGCCGAGCGGGCGGCACAACGCAATCTCCGCATCGGCTTCGAGGCCCTTGCCTGGGGCAGGGCCGTGAAGCTCTATTCGCAGGCGTGGTCGATCGTCAAGCGCGCCGATCATCCGCATCTGGGCTTGATCCTCGACAGCTTCCATACGCTTTCGCTGCGCGACGACCCTTCCGGCATTGCGAAGATACCCGGCGACAAGATTTTCTTCCTGCAGCTCGCCGACGCGCCGTTGCTGGCGATGGACGTGCTGCAATGGGCCCGGCACTACCGCTGTTTTCCGGGGCAAGGCCAATTCGACCTCGAGAACTTCCTCGAGCAAGTCCTGGTGACGGGCTATTCCGGCCCGCTCTCGCTCGAAATTTTCAATGACCTGTTCCGCGAAGCGCCGAGCCGCCGGACGGCCGTCGATGCGATGCGATCGCTGCTTTATCTGGAGGGGCAGGTACGAAACCGGCTCGAGCGAGCGGCGCCGCAAGGCTCGCAGAACACGGGCGCCCGCGTGCTCGACCGCATCGAGCTGTTCGATCCGCCCGCGGTGCCAAAGCTGGCGGGAATGTCATTTCTCGAATTTGCCGTGGACGAGGACTCGGGACGCGCGCTGGGCGCGCTTATCGAACGTCTCGGCTTCCGCTATGCCGGAAAGCATCGTTCCAAGCACGTGACGCTCCTGCGTCAGGGCGACATCAATCTCATCCTCAACGCGGAGCCAAACTCGCCTGCACGCGTGCACTTCGACGAGCGTGGCCCGTCGATCTGCGCCACAGGACTGCGCACCGATGACCCCGTCAGGGCGCTGAATCGGGCGACCGCGCTGCAGTGTGCGCGAGTGGACACCGCGCTCGGGCCGCGCGAGCTC
Source organism: Betaproteobacteria bacterium (assembly GCA_005888955.1). Lineage (GTDB taxonomy): Bacteria > Pseudomonadota > Gammaproteobacteria > Burkholderiales > Casimicrobiaceae > PALSA-1003. The sequence continues at coordinate 2,893 of VBCS01000147.1, read as the reverse complement.
AGGATTCCGGCCATTCGGGCGCCGGACGGCGGCGCGATCTATTTCGTTTCGGTCGAGCTGGGCCCGAACGGACCTTTCGACATCGACTTCGAGCTCGACGCCGGGGACACACGCCGGCACCTGGGTGCCGGACTGCAATCCATCGACCACATCGCATTCGGGCTGCCCGAGGACGAACTGGACACCTGGGTACTTTTCTGCCGCGCCGTCCTCGGCATGAAGCCCGGAGACAGCCTGGAGCTTTCCGATCCCTACGGCTTGATTCGCAGCTGCGGCGTGGCCAGCGCAGATCGCAGTGTCCGGTTCGTCCTCAACGTATCCTTGAGTCAAAGGACGCGCACCGCGCGCACCGTAAGCGCTATCGGTGGAGGAAGCGTTCACCACATCGCACTCGGCTGCACCGACATCGTCGCAACGGTTGCCAAGCTGCGGGCGAACGGCGTCGAGTTCGTGCCCATCTCCCCGAACTATTACGATGACTTGCTGGCCCGGCTGGACATCGACACCGGTCTCGTCGACCGCTTGCGCAGCCTCGGGATTCTCTACGACCGGTCCCCCGGCGGAGAGTATTTCCACATCTACACCGCGAGCTTCGCGGACCGTTTCTTTTTCGAAATCGTGCAGCGCGTCGGCGGCTACGACGCCTACGGCGCGCTGAACGCACCGGCACGAATGGCCTCGCAGGCGCAGGCGTTGTCGAACGCGTGAGGGAAAAGTTACATGCGCAAGGTTCGAATCGCCATATAGAGGAAACGCAAAGAAGTCAGTCGGCTCAATTGTCGGCGATCGTCGATCCCTCCCCGAGGGCAGCAGAAATCGCCAAGAGAGAAGGCGTTCCGATCTACAGCTCGCTGGACGAGCTGATCGCGAAGGCGCGTCCGGATGGCATCGTCCTCGCGACGCCCAATCAGATGCATGTCGAGCAGAGCCTGCAGTGCATTGCCGCGGGAATTCCCGTATTGGTCGAGAAACCCGTTGCGCATACGCTCGAGGAAGGGAAACGGCTTATCGAAACCGCCGAACGCGCCAACGCCAAGCTCCTCGTGGGGCATCACCGTCGACACAGCCCGATACTGCACAAGGCGGTCGAGGTCATCCAGTCCGGCATCCTTGGACCCATCGTCGCGGTGATGGGAAGCGCCGTGTTCTACAAGCCTGATAATTATTACGACGAAGCGCCGTGGCGGCGCGAGCCGGGCGGTGGTCCGATTCTGATCAACATGATCCACGAGGTCGGGAACCTGCGCGCAATGGTGGGAGAGATCGTCGCCGTGCAGGCCTTCGCTTCGAACTCGACCCGGAAATTCCCCGTCGAAGATACGGTAGCGATCAATCTGCGATTCGCGAACGGCGCGCTGGGAACGTTCCTGCTCTCCGATACCGCCGGCTCGCCGAAGAGCTGGGAACAGACATCGCAGGAGAACAAGGATTACGCCACCTATCCGGAGGAGGACGCGTACGTGGTCATGGGTACCAGCGGGTCGCTGGCGGTTCCGACGATGCGGCTGAAGTACTGCGCACGGAAGGAAGACCGATCGTGGTATAAGCCGTTCAAGACGGAGATCATCGCGCTCGAACGTGCCGATCCGCTCGCGCGGCAAATTGAGCACTTCGCCGCCGTGATCCGGGGCGATGCCAAGCCGTTGGTCAGCGGCCGCGACGGCCTGCAGAATCTGCGCGTAACAGATGCCATCGCCGAAGCAGCGAAGATCGGAAAGATGGTCAACGTCGATACAAAGTAGCGCGCCGATAACGATGGCCTCCACTCACCGAGGCCGCCGGCGAATAACGGCATTTCATTGGTGGTCCGGGAAATTCCACGAGCCGAGGCGTCTTCCGGGAAGCCGTCACATTTCGTTGGAGCAGATATGAAAAAGTTTCTGATGCTTCACGGCATCAATCTAAACATGTTCGGGAAAAGAGATCCCGTGCAATACGGAACGATCACGCTTGCCGAGATCGACGGGAAGCTGCGGTCGCTCGCGAAGGAGCTCGGTGTCGAAGTTGTGAGCTTCCAGACGAACAGCGAAGGCGTGATGTGTGAAAGGATCCACCAGGCGTTCGTCGAGAAAGTGGACGCTGTGCTCATCAACGCGGGCGCATGGACCCACTACAGCTACGGGATTCGGGACGCCCTTGCCATCCTCACGGTGCCCATCGTCGAGATCCACATGTCGAACATCCACGCGCGCGAGGAGTTCCGCCATCACTCCGTGTTCGCCGAAATCGTGAAAGGCCAGATCTGCGGCTTCGGCGTCGATAGCTACCTCCTCGGACTCAGGGCGGCGGTCTCGGCAACGGTAAAAGTCAAAAAGCGGTGATGAGGGGCGATGCCGGGTCACAGCGGTATGGCGGCCTCGAGCGCCTCATTTCTGGTCGATGCGTACCGTTGGTTGCCATGGCTCATCAGGCGGACTCAGAACATACGCCTCGCATCGGCGCAAGTAGAACTGCGACGGGCCGTCTTTAGGAAACACGTCAAGAATGTCCGAGAACCTGTTCGGCGCCTCGCGCCATTGACGCGTGCGGTAAGCCTCCAGAGCGTCGGCAAATTTTTGATATAGCACGGTCACTTGCGGGTTTGAATCCTGCTTACGGCCGCCCAGCTCGACGAGGCACACAGCTTCAGTCTTTCCCGCAAGTAAGAAACAGCCCACAGGCCGCGTCAGGAACTCCTCCAGCCCATCGGCTGTTGCTTCGGAGGCCAGGATCCGCGTGCCCAGGTATTTACTGAGCCCCTGGATACGGGTGGCGGTATTCACCATGTCTCCCACGGCCTGATATTCATAGTGATGAGAGGCGCCGATACTGCCCAGGAACATCTGTCCCGAATGCAGCCCGAAACGCGTGGGTAACGCTGGCCTCCCGACGACTGCCTTATTGAACCGCTCCA
>VBCS01000146.1 GCA_005888955.1 Betaproteobacteria bacterium | reverse complement strand
GAACGAGGTCAAGACACTCACGTTGATCATCAAGGCCGACGTGCAGGGGAGCTACGAAGCGCTGGCGACTGCGCTGGCGAAGCTCTCGACCGCGGAGGTCAAGGTGAACATCGTGCATGCTGCCGTGGGCGGCATCACCGAGTCGGACGTCAACCTGGCGCTCGCGTCGAAGGCTGTCATCATCGGCTTCAATACCCGCGCCGATGTCGCTTCGCGCAAGCTCGCCGAGCACAACGGCGTCGACATCCGCTACTACAACATCATCTACGAGGCGGTGGACGAGGTGAAGGCAGCACTCTCGGGCATGCTCACACCGGAGAAGAAGGAGAGCCAGCTCGGACTCGTCGAAGTGCGCGAGGTATACAAGATATCGAAGGTCGGGACGGTCGCCGGCTGCTACGTGCTCGAAGGCCTTGTCCGGCGCGGTGCGAAGATCCGGGTCCTGCGCGACAATGTCGTCATCCACGATGGCGAGCTCGATTCGCTCAAGCGCTTCAAGGACGACGTGCGCGAGGTCAAGGCGGGGTTCGAATGCGGATTGTCGGTCAAGGGATTCAACGACATCGAAAAGGGCGACCAGCTCGAAGTGTACGAAATTGTGGAAGTGTCTCGGACCCTGTAGGGCCGAATTCATTCAGCCGCGGCGCTAAAATTGAGCGTCGTGTGCGAATGAATTCGCACCTACGAAGAACGCAGTGTGCGAATGAATTCGCACCTGCGGAGGCTCATCGCCGCAGCGTCGGTTTTCGTAGGGCCGAATTTATTCGGCCAGCGGCGCGGCCCTGGCGCGAGGTGATGGCATGAAGAAAAACTCCCAGCGCGCGCAACGCGTCGGTGACCAGATCCAGCGTGAGCTCGCCGATCTTCTCCGCCTGCACGTCAAGGACCCGCGCATCGGCATGGTCACGGTGACGGCGGTCGAAGTCTCGCCGCACGGAGCAGGCGTCCGCTGTAGTAGCGGCGCTGCAGCATACCGCGGGATATCTACGCAGCGAGCTCTCGCACCGGTTCAAGCTCTACAGCGTGCCGCAACTGCACTTCGCCTACGACGATTCGATCGAGTCGGGTCTGCGTCTGTCGAAGCTGATCGACGACGCAGTTGCCGACGACCATAAGCACTCTACCTGACATGATTGCGGCAACGTCATCCGCCTGCAGCAAGCGGCGGATCGACGGTGTTCTGCTCCTGGACAAGCCGCGAGGCCTGTCGTCCAACGCGGCGCTGCAGGGCGCGAAACGCCTGTATCGCGCCCAGAAGGCGGGCCATACGGGGACGCTCGATCCCCTTGCGACCGGGCTTTTACCCATTTGCTTTGGGGAGGCGACCAAGTTCGCACAGCTATTGCTCGACGCAGACAAGACGTACGTAGCAATGCTCCGACTCGGTGCGACGACGAGCACCGGTGACGCCGAAGGCGAGGTCATCGCCACGCGGCCCGTGACGGCGTCCCGGCAGGAGCTGGAGGCCATCCTGCAACGCTTTGTCGGCTGCATCGCCCAGGTGCCGCCGCGCCATGCGGCGCTCAAGCGCGACGGACGCAAATATTACGAGTACGCGCGCGCCGGTGTGGAGATTGCGCGCCATCCACGTGAGGTCGAGATTCGCGAGCTCGAGTTGCTGTCGTGGCGATCGCCCGATTTCGAGTTGCGCGTGCGTTGTGGCAAGGGCACGTACATACGCGCGCTGGCCGAGGACATCGGCGCGGCGCTCGGCTGCGGCGCGCATCTGACCGGATTGTCACGCACCGGGAGCGGCGGATTCGCGCTCGCCGACGCGGTCACGTTGGACGAGCTGCAGCAACGTTCCGAAGCGGCCCGCGATGCGGCGCTGTTGCCGGTCGACGCTCTGGTCGCCGGCTTGGCTCGCCTCGATCTCGAGGACAACGATGCGGTGCGCCTGGCGCAGGGGCAGGCGGTCCGGCGCGCGGAACTCGTGGACGGCGTCGTCCGCGTGTACAACGCGCGCGGCTTCGCCGGTGTCGCGTCTGTCGTCGGGGGCATCGTGCGGCCCCGGCGCCTGTGCGCGCAAACGCCGTCGTGCCCGAGTCGTGCATGAGCCTGCAACTCGGTTGAATCCTAAGCATTTTTCGAGGTACAATCGCAGTCTTTCGCGAGGCTTGGAGCAAGACTAATGGCAGTCACGGTTCAGGAGAAGGCGAAGGTTATCGCCGAGCATCAGCGGGTAAGGGGTGACACGGGCTCGCCCGAGGTGCAGATCGCGTTGTTGACCGCGCGCATCAACGGTCTCAACGATCACTTCAAGGTCAACGTCAAGGATCATCACTCCCGCCGTGGACTGCTGCGGATGGTGTCGCGGCGGCGCAAGCTGCTCGATTACCTCAAGACGCGCAATACCGACAGCTATCGCACGCTGATCGAGAAACTCGGTCTGCGCAAATAACGAGCGCCGTGGACACGGCGCCCGGCCGTAGCAGCGATAGCGCTTCTCCCCGATTCATGGCCACCGCTGGAGCTTTCCCGTCTGTGGCATTCGCATCCCGAGGATCAACGTGCCAAACGTTACGAAGAAATCGATTCCCTACGGCAAGCACACACTGACGCTGGAAACGGGCGAAATTGCCCGCCAGGCGGGCGGCGCGGTCCTGGCCAGCCTCGATGACAGCGTCGTGCTGGTTACCGTCGTCGCCGCCAAGCAGGCGAAGCCCGGCCAGGATTTCCTTCCGTTGACCGTCGACTATCAGGAAAAGACCTATGCCGCCGGCCGCATCCCTGGTGGCTTCTTCAAGCGTGAAGGCAGACCGTCCGAAAAGGAAACGCTGACCTCGCGCCTGATCGACCGGCCGATCCGGCCGCTGTTTCCCGACGGCTTCTACAACGAAATACAGGTGATCGCGACGGTGATGTCGGTCGACCCCGAGATCGATCCCGATGTTCCGGCGCTGATCGGCGCCTCGGCGGCGATCGCGCTTTCCGGCATTCCGTTCAACGGCCCGATCGCCGCGGCGCGCGTCGGCTATCTCGACGGTCAGTACGTGCTCAATCCGACCAAGACCGAGCTTGCGACCTCGAAGCTCGACCTCGTCGTCGCCGGCACCGAGGCCGCGGTGCTGATGGTCGAATCCGAAGCGAAGGAGCTGCCCGAGGAAGTGATGCTCGGGGCAGTCGTCTACGGCCACCAGCAGCAGCTGGCAGCGATCGAGCTCATCCATCAACTGGTCGAGGAAGCAGGCAAGCCGCTCTGGGACTGGCAATCGCTGGCGAAGGCCGACGACTTGATCGCCAAGGTCGCGGCCGCGGCCGAGGTCGATCTGCGCGCCGCGTATGCGCTGCGGCAGAAGCAGGCGCGCCAGCAGCGGCTGAAAGAGATCGCGGCCAAGGTCGAGACCGAGTGTCTCTCTCCCGACGCCGATCCGAACGCTCGGCAGCACGTGAGCAATCTGCTGTTCGACCTCGAAGCGAAAATCGTCCGCAACCAGATCCTTTCCGGCGAGCCGCGCATCGACGGCCGCGACACGCGGACGGTCCGCCCGATATCGATCCGCACCGGCGTTCTCCCGCGCACGCACGGCTCGGCGCTGTTCACTCGCGGCGAGACGCAGGCGATGGTCGTATCTACGCTGGGCACCGCGCGCGACGAGCAGATCATCGACGCGCTGATGGGCGAGTACCGCGAGCGCTTCATGTTCCACTACAACATGCCGCCGTATGCCACCGGTGAGACCGGTCGCGTCGGTTCTCCGAAGCGCCGCGAAATCGGCCACGGCCGGCTCGCCAAGCGCGCGCTGATCGCGGTGCTGCCGACCGCGGAAGAGTTCGCGTACTCGATGCGCGTCGTTTCCGAGATCACCGAATCGAACGGCAGCTCGTCGATGGCCTCGGTCTGCGGCGCGAGCCTCGCGCTGATGGACGCCGGCGTGCCGACCAAGGCACACGTCGCGGGCATCGCGATGGGGTTGATCAAAGACGGCAACCGCTTCGCCGTGCTCTCCGACATCCTCGGCGACGAGGATCATCTGGGAGATATGGATTTCAAGGTCGCGGGCACCGACCGCGGCGTGACCGCACTGCAGATGGACATCAAGATCCAGGGCATCACCAAGGAAATCATGGCCGTCGCGCTGTCGCAGGCGCGCGAGGGGCGCATGCATATCCTGCACCTGATGCAGGAAGCGCTGCCGCACGCGCGCACCGAAATCTCGCAGCATGCGCCGCGGATGATGAGCTTCAAGATCAATCCCGAAAAGATCCGCGATGTAATCGGCAAGGGCGGTTCGGTCATCCGCGCGCTGACCGAAGAAACGGGCACGACGATCGACATCAAGGACGACGGCACGGTGACGATCGCCTCGGTCAACGCCGACGCGTGCAACGCGGCGCGCAAGCGGATCGAGGAGATCACGGCCGAAGTCGAGGTCGGCAGGATTTACGAAGGCCACGTGATCCGCCTGCTCGACTTTGGCGCGATCGTGCAAATCCTGCCCGGACGCGATGGCCTGCTGCATATCTCGCAGATCGCCAAGGAGCGCGTCAATCAGGTGTCCGATTACCTGAAGGAGGGCCAGACAGTGCGCGTCAAGGTTCTCGAAGCCGACGAGAAGGGCCGCGTGCGGCTGTCGATGAAGGCCGCGACCGAAGACGCGGCGGCGGCGAATCCTCCGGCGGCGAAGGCCGAAGCTCCGGCAGCGCCATCCGCGTGATAAGGTTGCTTTGAGACGAAGAGGGCGCCGGTGCGGCGCCCTTTTCATTGGCGTGCCGCGTTGCCTCGGCCAAGGGTCCGGCATAGACTACCTGCGCCGCAGCCGGAAATCGACGAACTAAACCAGGACAGGCAACGGAGAACCCGCAATGATTGTCTCTCGTCATCTTGTCCTCGCCGCGGTCGCGATCGCCATCATGCTTGTTGGCTGCGGCAAGTCCGCGCCTCCTCCGCCACCGAAAGTCGAAGCGCCCCCCGCACCCGCCGCCAACGAGGACGTAAAGCGGCTTGCAACGGAGATCTACGTCTACGCCTATCCGCTGGTGGTCATGGACTTGACCAAACAGGTGATGATCGCGAAGACCCCGCTCAATACCTTTCAGCACAGGCGCGCCTTCCCCGATGCCTCGTCCACCGACGTCGTAAACCCGAACGTCGACACGCTGTCCTCGCAAGCATGGCTCGATCTGGCACGGGAACCGATCGTGCTTTCGGTCCCTGACACGCGCGATCGTTATTACATGATGCCGATGCTCGACGCGTGGACCAACGTCTTCCAATCGCCGGGCAAGCGCACGACCGGCACGAAGAAAGCCGACTTCGTGGTCGTGGGTCCGAAGTGGAAAGGCGAGCTGCCGGGAGGCGTGGAAGAGATCCGGGCGCCAACCGACATGGTGTGGCTGAACGGCCGCACGCAGACCAACGGTAAAGCGGATTATGCGGCCGTTGCGAAGATCCAGGATCAGTACAAGCTGACTCCGCTGTCACAGTGGCGCAAGTCGGGGGCGAAGGCGGTGCATGCGCCGCCCACGCCGCAGACGGGAGTCGACGCCAAGACCGCGCCGGTCGAACAAGTCGCAAAGATGAACGCGCAAACGTTTTTCAGCCGCTTCGCGAGCCTGTTGCCCGGCAATCCGCCGGCCAAGGAAGACGCGACGGTGGTCGAGAAGATCAAGAAGCTGGGGATAGTCGCCGGCCAACCCTTCGACATGAGCAAGCTCGATGCCGCGACAGCGAAAGGCGTCGAGGACGGGGCGAAGTCCGCGCACGACGCCATCGTTGCGGCGGCAAAAGGCAGCACCGGCGATCTTCGGAACGGCTGGACGATCCACTGGGACCTCGGCCGTTACGGAACCAATTACGGCCTGCGCGCGGTCATTGCATCGTTTGCCCTGGGCGCCAACGCGCCGGAGGATGCCATTGCTCCGACAACCCGCCTCGACGGGGGTGGCAGGCCGCTCGACGGCGCGAACAAGTACGTATTGCATTTCGACAAGGGCAAGACGCCGCCGGCAAGCGCATTCTGGTCGCTCACCATGTACAACGACACGCATTTCTTCGTCGCGAACCCGATCGACCGCCATGCGATCGGCGATCGCGAGAGGCTCAACTTGAATCCGGACGGCTCACTCGATATCTACCTCCAGCGTGATAACCCCGGGAAGGACAAGGAATCGAACTGGCTTCCGGCACCGAAGGAGAGTTTCAACGTGATCTTGCGCATTTATTGGCCGAAGCAGGATCTGCTCGAGCGGCGGTGGACTCCTCCGGGAATTCAACGCGCGACTTGATACAGTAGCGCGTATTCATGACCGCAGCGAAGACGCGCATCGAGCGCGATACCTTCGGCCCCATCGAAGTTCCCGTCGATCGACTGTGGGGCGCGCAGACACAGCGTTCGCTCGAGTATTTCCGCATCTCGACGGAGAAGATACCCGCCGCCCTGATCCGGGCGCTGCTGATCGTCAAGCGCAGCGCGGCGCGCGTCAATGTCGCGCTCGGCGTGCTCGATCCGAAGAAGGCCGAGGCGATCATCGCTGCTGCGGACGAAGCGCTGGCTGGCCGCCACGGCGATGAGTTCCCGCTCGCGGTCTGGCAAACCGGTTCCGGCACGCAAACCAACATGAACGTCAATGAAGTGCTCGCCAATCGCGCTTCGGAGAATCTCGGCGGTCCTCGCGGCGAAGGACGGCTGGTGCACCCGAACGACGACGTCAATCGCGGCCAGTCGTCAAACGATGTATTCCCCACGGCCATGAACACCGCCGCCGCCGAGATGGTGGCGCGCGATCTGCTGCCTTCGCTCGACGCGCTAAGGAAGACGCTCTCAGGAAAGGCGAGCGCCTTCTCCGACATCGTCAAGATCGGCCGCACGCATCTGCAAGATGCGACGCCGCTGACCTTGGGTCAGGAATTCTCGGGCTACGCGACGCAGCTCGAGCACGCGAAAGCGCACATCGAGGACGCACTGCCGCATGTGTTCGAGCTGGCGTTGGGCGGCACCGCGGTCGGCACGGGCTTGAACACGCACCCGCAATTCGGCGCAAGGGTCGCTGCGGAAATCGCCGCCTACACGAAACTGCCGTTCGTGACCGCGCCCAACAAGTTCGAGGCGATGGCGGCCGCCGACGCGCTGGTCAATCTGCATGGGGCCCTGAAGACGCTTGCTGCGGCATTGACGAAAATCGCCAACGACGTGCGCTGGCTCGCGAGCGGCCCGCGTTCGGGCCTGGGTGAGATCACGATTCCCGAAAACGAGCCGGGGAGCTCGATCATGCCGGGGAAAGTAAATCCGACGCAATGCGAGGCGTTGACGATGCTCTCCGCACAGGTGTTCGGCAACGACGTCGCGGTCAACATTGGCGGCGCGTCGGGTAATTTCGAGCTCAATGTCTACCGGCCGCTGATCATCCATAACGTGCTGCAGAGCATCCGTCTCCTCGCCGACGGCATGGCGAGCTTCGATGCGCACTGCGCGCGCGGCATCGAGCCCAACCGCGAGCGCATCGGCGAGCTGCTCGAACGCTCGCTGATGCTGGTGACCGCACTCAATCCGCACATCGGCTATGACAAAGCCGCCGCCATCGCCAAGAAGGCGCACCGCGAGGGCACGACGCTCAAGGAAGCCGCGCTCGTGCTGGGCTACCTCACCGAAGAAGAGTTCGATCGGTGGGTGAAGCCCGAGCGGATGATCGGACCGTCGTAGGTAACGCCGCGGCCGAATGAATTCGGCCCTACGAAGACCGCGTTGGTTGTCGTAGGTGCGAATTTATTTGCACGGCAACACGACATGAAGCGCCGCGGCCGAATGAATTCGGTCCTACGAAGACTCAGCGCGTCGGCGTCCTGGACTGTTCGAGTAGCGTTTCGCCGCTGACCGTCACGGTCACCTCGGTCGTACCGCTTTCCATCGCGACCGGCGTTCCTCCAGAGGGCCCCGACAGCGCTTGCGCGCGCATCATGGGCAGGACGCGGCCGGGCTCGCTCGTCTGCACCGTGACGTGTCCGGGCCGCCACGAAGCGAATCCCAGCCCCTGCGCCGCCTGCTGCGCGCGCGCCTGCCAGGCCTTTATCGCCTGCTGCGTGACGCTGTCTTCCGCATCGCGTCGCGTCTTGTCCGCCAGCGAGAAGCTCATTCCCGACAGGAGCAGGCCCTGCTCATCCTGCAGGCGCGAGATCAGCGCCGCGGCGGAAGCGAAGTCGCTGCTCTCCAGGCTGATCGTCTGCACCACGCGCCAGCGCTGCGCCCTCACCTTGTCGCTGATTTGCTGCGTCGAGTAGCCGGCGGTTGCGACCTTGATCGAGGGATGGGCCTTCGCTTCGGCAAGCGCTTTGCCGATGGTCGCGTTGACCTGGCTCGCCGCCGTGCCTGCGCTGGCATTTTCAGCCTCGGCGCGCAGCCACGCCTGCAACCGGTCGTTGGCGATCGTCGCAGTCGCGGACGCCGTGACTGTGACCGCGGGTTGCTGTGGTGGTGTGGGTTGCGCCAATACCGGCGCAGCCGCGCACGCCGCCATTGCGACGAGCAGCGCGCGCGTGCGGACGAACGGATACGAACGACTCGACTTCATCGATGTGTCCTTTGCATGATGGCGCGCTGCGGCAGCTCCTCGATCGCCTGCCGGTTCGACCAGGAAAAGCATTTCGGCGCAGCCTCGTTCCAAGGCAGCCAGAGATGCCCCAGGTGCTCGCGCGGATTGAGAATCACCGCGATGGGTTCCGGCACCTCCAGCGCGAAAACGTGCTCGGTGTTATGTGTCGTGCCGGCGGGGTAGCGGTGGCGCCACCGCGGAAAGATTGCGTATTCGTTGGTGAGCTGCCAGTCGACAACGCCGCCGAAAGCTCCGGCATCGATTCCGGTTTCCTCGCGCAACTCGCGCACCGCGGTTTCTCCCAGTGTCTCACCGGGCTCCTGGCTGCCGGTTACGGACTGCCAAAAGCCCGGGTAGTCCGCGCGCTCGAGCAGCAACACGCGCAGATCCGGCGTGTGGACGAGAACCAGCGTCGAGATGGGGATCTTGTGCGGCAATGCATCGCCCCTCACCCCAACCCTCTCCCCGTACGCGAGGAGAGGAGGAAGTGACCTTCAAGCGACAAAGACCCAGAACGGCTTATGCCGCTCCTGCCAGTACTCGGCCGCCTCGGAGAGAATGTCAGCGAGCGTTTCCCAGTCGACGCGATACGACTTGCGGTATGCCGCGGCGTGACGTACGACGATGGCCATGCCGTGATTGCCGAGCCAGTCGCTGTCTTCGAGTGAGTCGGCCAGCGCGTCCCAGTTGTTGCCGAAGTGCTCGGGAAGCTTGAGTCCCTTGGCAAGTGCCGTCAACAGTTCGTTCTTGCCGCCCACGCCCTGCAAGTCGACCACACAATACTTGAGCTTGGCCGCCGCTGCCGCCGGTTTGATCGCGTCAGCCGCCCCCGACCATTCGCGCACGCCGGCATCGGCCGCGACCGCGAGATCGGGAGGCTTCATGGCTGGATCTTTCGAAACGACCGGTAGTGGTCGTCGGAATAGTAGCACTCGGCAAGCGTCGCGACATGGCCTCCGCAGACGATGCGCCGCGCGCCCCGACTCGTGGTGCCGGGCGTCGGCACCGTGTATTCGTGGTAGTAGCCGCGCGGCATGGACGGCAGCAGGCGTTCACGGTTGCCGAAAACGACACCGTCGCGCTCGTAGGGAAACGGCCCGCTTGCGCGAATGCGCGCGAGCGTGGTGCGAGCTTCCGCCGGCAGATCCTGTGCCGCGACAGCGGATTGCGACGGTCCTTTGGCGACGGATGCGAACGGCGCCAGCGCGAGGATGCAGCACACGAGCAAGCCGGCGACTGTCGGCGTGTAGCGCTGGGCCGTGTGGACCATGGCGAGAGATTAGCGGATCTTGATGTGCAGGTCGCGCAGTTGCTGTTCGGTCACCGGCGCCGGCGCCTCGACCAGCAGATCCTGTGCGCGCTGCGTCTTCGGAAAAGCGATCACGTCGCGGATCTGCTCGACGCCGGCCATCAACGCGACGAGCCGGTCGAAGCCGAAGGCGATGCCGCCGTGCGGAGGTGCGCCGTACTTCAGCGCTTCGAGCAGAAAGCCGAACTTCTGCTGCTGTTCCTCGGGGCCGATCTCGAGCGCCTCGAAGAGCTGCGCTTGCATTTCCGGCTTGTGGTTGCGAACCGAGCCGCCGCCGATTTCCCAGCCGTTCAGGACGACGTCGTACGCCTTGGCGATCGCGTGGCCCGGGTCCGTTTTCATCAGCGCTTCGTGACCGTCCTTGGGCGAGGTGAACGGATGGTGCCTGGCGACCCATGCCTTGCGCTCGTCGTCGAATTCGAACATCGGGAAGTCGACGATCCACAATGGCTTCCAGCCCTCTTCGGCGAAGCCGCGGTCGTGACCGACCTTCCCCCGCAGCGCGCCCAGCGAATCGTTGACGACTTTTTCCCGGTCGGCGGCGAAGAAGATCAGGTCTCCCGTTTGCGCGCCAGTGCGCTCGATGATGGCGTCCAGGATCTCGGCTGAAAGGAACTTCACGATCGGCGACTGCAGACCTTCCTCGTTCCGCTTTGCCGCGTCGTTGACCTTGATGTAGGCGAGACCGCCGGCGCCGTAGATCTTGACGAATGCGGTGTAATCGTCGATTTCCTTGCGCGTGAGCGCGCGCTCGCCGCCACCGGCGCCGGGAACGCGAAGCGCGGCGACGCGACCGTTCGGCAGCTCGGCCGCGCTGCGGAACAATTTGAACTCGGTGCTCTGCATCAGGTCGGTGAGCTCGGTCAGCTTGAGCGCCACGCGAAGATCGGGCTTGTCGATGCCATAGTCGCGCATCGCGTCTGCGTATTTCATGATCGGAAACGGATCCGGCAGCTCGACCTGGAGCGCTTCCTTGAACATCTGCCGC
>VBCS01000145.1 GCA_005888955.1 Betaproteobacteria bacterium | reverse complement strand
ACTTGGCGTAGGGAACAGCCATCGCGCCCAGGTCTCGGCTGGGGCTTAAGACCAGCGCGTCGATATGCGCGACTTCGGGGTGCCGCTCCTGAACCTCGCTCGGGACGAGGTTCAGCACGCGGTTCAAGCGCTGCATCCGCTCGAGGTCGGCCCCGAGATTGTCGAGAAAGATGGACGACAGCGCATGGCCGGCCATTTGCGCGAACGAGGGATAGGACGGCGCCGCGCGCTGCCGTGCGGTCGGTGTCTGGCCAGTGAATTGTCCGACGGCGACAACGAAGATGCGTCGCGCCCCGAGGTGCAGTGCGGGCGACAGCGGCGCGATCTGACGCACCGAGCCGTCCGCGAAATAATCGTCGCCGATCCGCCCGGCGGGAAAGACGAACGGTATCGCCGTCGAAGCCAGCAGATGATCGATGCCGATCACTGCCGGCTCGCCGCGCCGGCGCGTGCGCTGCCAGGCGGCGATCGCAGGCGATCCCTGGAAGAAGGTCACCGCCTGTCCCGTCGTGTAACTCGTCGCATTGATCGCCAGCGCGCGCAGTGCGCCGTCGCGGATCTGTTGCGCGACCCGCGCGAGCTCGAGATCGCCGCGCAGAACGGAGCGCAACGGCGAGTTGTCGAGCATCATCGCGGCACGCTTCGGGCCGCTGGCTCCGACGAGGACGGATGCCAGCCAGCGCACGCCGTGGAGCGAGACGCTGGCGAGGTCTGCCCGATAGACACCGGTAACCTCGACCGCGCGCCACCATCGCAACAGCCTTGCCACGCCGCGGCGGAAGCTGTCGGCGTGCACGGCCAGCGTAGCGGCGTTGATCGCTCCCGCCGAAGTGCCGCAGATGATGCGAAAGGGCTGCCGCTGATCGCGACCGAGAATTTGCGCGACGGCGCGGAGTACGCCGACCTGGTAGGCGGCGCGCGCGCCTCCACCGGGCAGGACGACGGCGATTTCGAGATCGACGTCCGGCACGGTGAGTCAGACGGCGCGCAAAGTACGATCGAAAATCAGCAGCATTGCCGCGGTCGCGCCCCAGATGTAGCGGTCGCCGTACGGAATTGCGTAGTAATCGCGGCGCGTGTCGCCGATCATGCGGAAATGACGCTGGAGATTGGCCGGCTCGAGCAGAAACGCGAGCGGAACTTCGAATACTTCGGCGACCTCCACCGGATCGGCTTTGATCTCGACTGGGGGCTCGACCCAGCCGACGACGGGTGTGACGCGATAGCCGGTGACGGTCTCGTAGGGCTCGAGACGGCCGAGCAAGGTCACGCGCTCGCGTGAGAGGCCGACTTCTTCTTCGGCCTCGCGCAGCGCCGCGATGCCCGCGTCCGCATCTCCGGGCTCGACCCGGCCCCCGGGAAAGCTGATCTGGCCCGGATGGTCGGGAAGGTCACGACTGCGTTCCGTGAACAGCACGGTGAGCCCGTCGTCCCGGTTGATCAACGGGACGAGGACCGCGGCAGGCGTCGGCGCGCCGTGGCGCCCCGGCAGACGAAACCCGTCGGACAGATTGCGCGCCTCTCGCGGCGCGGGTCGCGCGAGCCGCTCGCGCAGCCACGCTTGCTGGGCGAGGGGTTCGAGTTCGAACAGAGGTATCGGCATCGAGGACGCGGCGCGTCGGCGCGAGCTGCGCCCGCTCGACATCGCGCGCCTATGATACTGCCGTGCAACCGCGCGGTTCCGGGCGCGGCGTCAGCCGAGCAGTTTGAATCGGGCCACCGCGAGCATGGCCATGAGCAGCACCCGCAAGGGCGTGCGTCGCCACGCGGCGGGCGGCTGCCGAGCCCGATGCCGAGCGTACCCAGTAACTCTGGCTGAAGTTAGCGCAGCAGTTCAGGCCACCGCCGTGGGTTCCATATCAAGTCAGTGCCCACCCTTGCTACCGGCTGTCAGCGGAGCCCGCAGTGCTTCTTGGGTCCTTGCGGCGGGTCTCTGTACCTTGAAAAACACGCATAGGAGATAGCTGTCCACCAAAATGGCGACGGCCATGACACCGTAAGCCCAGGGGCTCTCCATCAATTTCAGCTCGATCAACACCCGTGAGAGACCGAATCCGACGACCCAGGCATCAAAGCTCATGCAGATGCGACGAAACGTCTCGGCATCGAGGCGTCGGATGAGGTAGGCGCCAAGTGGTATTCCAACCAGAACGCTGGGAACAATCGTCCACAGGACGCTCTGGCTTTCTACTGCAAACAGGCCGAGATGGTAGTACACGATCGCGGTCAGGGTCGACTCAGCCACGCGAATCAATCCGAGACCAGCCCGAAACTCTTTTTTGACTAGGCCTTGATTGTTGAACAGGATCGCCAACGGGGGGCCGGAGACCGTAGTGACGGAATACAGGAAGCCAAGCCCCATTCCGAAAGGAAGACCGATGAGCCGTTCCGACCGAATCGGCTTGCGCAGCCCGGCTGCCTGGACCAGGATGAGGGGAAGAAGAACGGCGTAAGTAACAAACTTGATCCAGCCGGGATGAAGCGAGGCAAGAAGAAGGCTTCCGACTGCGACACCCGGCAGCAGCCCGATGAGAATGGGCAACACCCGTCTCCATACCGCCGGAACGCTTTGGCGATTGATGAAGAGAACGTACAAATTGATGAAAACTTCAATCACCACCAGGGCAGGGTTCAGGATGCGGTTCGTGTAGAAAACGAGTGCAACCGGCACGGTTAGCGAGGAAAACCCGTAACCGAGCG
>VBCS01000144.1 GCA_005888955.1 Betaproteobacteria bacterium | reverse complement strand
CGCCGGAGATGGGCAAGATGTGGATCGAGACCGTCTATCTCCAGACGGGCATCAAAGCGGACGTGAAGAACTTCACCGGTCCGCACGCGGCGTATTTCACCGAGCTGATGGAGCGCCAGAAGGGCGAGAAATATTTCATCGGCCAGCCGCGCGACATGGTGACCGGCGAATGCAAGGAAGCGTTTGCCCAAGTGCTCAACTCCGGCTTCCCCGGCGGCCTGCTCTCGGTCGATCAGACAGTCCAGGCGATGAACAAGGCCTGCTACAAGGGGTAGGGGACCGTAGCCGAGCATCCGCCGATGGCGCCGCCGGAGATCGACGCGCGGCGCGCGGGCCTCGGGATTCTGGTCGTCTTCCTGGCGCCCGCGCTGCTGGTCTACGCCGGATTTACGATCTACCCGGTTCTGCGGACGTTCTACAACGCCTTTCACGCGATCAAGCCGCAGGGCGTAGTCGAGTTCGTGGGCTTGAGCAACTTCACCGCCCTGCTGCTCACGGACTCGATTTTCTGGAAGGCGGTCGCGAACACCGCCATTTTCACGATCGTCGCCACGATCGTGGATGTGGTCGGCGGCTTGCTGCTGGCCCTTTGCCTGTTCGCGCGGGCACCGCTCGCGCCGCTCCTGCGCGTCGTGTGGTTCACTCCCGTGCTGATGTCCTACGTCGTGGTCGGGATCATCTGGGTATGGTTCTACGACTACGACTGGGGCCTCGCGAATGCGGTGCTGCATTGGCTGGGTCTGGGCGCGTACGAGCAATCGTGGCTCGGGCACCCGTCGACCGCACTGTGGTCCGTGCTGGTGGCGCATGAGTGGAAATGGCTCGGCTTCAACATGATCGTCTTTCTGGCTGCGCTCCACGCGCTCCCGGCCGAAGTGCTCGGCGCAGCGGAGCTCGACAACTGCGGTTGGTTCGCCAAGCTCGTCTACATCATCGCGCCGATGCTGCGCACGACCATCGTCAACCTGCTGGTGCTCTCCTTCATCGGCAAGATGATGGTCTTCGACCTGATCTGGGTCATGACTGGCGGTGGACCCCTATGGTCGACCGAGACCGTGTCGACCTACGTCTACAAGCGCGCCTTCGAATGGAACACGTTCGATCTCGGCTATCCCTCCGCGATCGCGGTACTGTGGTTCATCATCATCCTTATCTTCATCGCGATCATGACGCGCTTGTTGCGCCAACGCGACAGGCTCGAGTTCTAGATGGCAACGCAGGCGCGATTCGGGTTCGAGCAGGTGCGCCGCGTGCCGCTCGTACTGTTCGTCCTGCTCTATACCTTGGTGACGGGCGGGCCCTTCCTGTGGGTCGCCGCGATGTCGCTGCGCACGACCGCCGAGATATTCAAGGCTCCCTACGGTCTTCCCGCACCGGCCCACTGGGAGAAGTTCGTCGATGCATGGACCAAATCGAACTACGGCACCTATTTCTGGAACAGCACTTTCGTCGTCGTGATCGCGGTCGCGCTGGTGACCGTGATCGGCGCGATGGCCGCGCATTGCCTCGCGCGCTACAACTTTCGCGGCGGCCGGCTGGTGCATTTTTTGATTCTCTCCGGGCTGGTCCTGCCGCCGCAATTGCTGATCCTCGCGCTCTTCCAGATCCTGCTCGACATCAACCTGTACAACACGCTCACCGGGCTCGTCCTCGTCTACGTGGCGACGCACATCGCGATGACCGTGTATATCCTGGAGGGCTTCTTCGCCCAGATCCCGCAGGATCTGTTCGACGCGGCGCGGATGGACGGCTATTCCGATTTCGAGATCTTCTGGCGTGTGACGATGCCGATCGGCGCGCCCGCAGTCTTCACCGCGGTGACGCTCAATTTCATCATCCTGTGGAACGAGTTTCTCTTCGCGGTCGTGCTGCTGACCGACGACGAAAAGCGCACGCTGCCCTTGGGAATCATGCACTTCACCGGCAGTCACCAGCTCGACGTCGGCATGGCGGCGACCGGCCTCATGATCGCGATTCTCCCGATCATCGTAATCTACGCCTTCTTTTCCGAGACGATGATCAAGGGCATGACGGCCGGAGCTGTCCGTTAGGCCATCGGCAAAAGGCAAGCTCGAGGTGAAGCGAACGTGGCGGTCATAACGGTCGACAAGCTCTGCAAGCGCTACACTGGCGGCGCCGCACCGGCGGTCAGCGATGTGAGCTTCACCGTCGCGGATCGCGAGTTCATG
Organism: Betaproteobacteria bacterium; assembly: GCA_005888955.1. Taxonomy (GTDB): domain Bacteria; phylum Pseudomonadota; class Gammaproteobacteria; order Burkholderiales; family Casimicrobiaceae; genus PALSA-1003. Next base: position 8,943 of record VBCS01000144.1, on the reverse strand, counting down.
GTCCTGCTGGGCCCCTCGGGCTGCGGCAAGTCCACCGTGCTGCGCATGATCGCGGGGCTGGAACCGATCACCTCCGGCACCGTGTCGATCGACGGCCGCATTATGAACCAGGTCCCGGCGAAGCTGCGCGACATCGCGATGGTGTTCCAGTCATACGCGTTGTATCCGCACATGACCGTGTACGAGAATCTGGCGTTGCCCGGCGCGTGCACGCTGCGGCGGGAAAGCTGGGACTCGCGGAGTTCCTGAAGCGCAAACCGCATGCGCTATCTGGCGGCCAGCGCCAGCGCGTTGCGCTCGGCCGTGCAATCGTCCGCGATCCCAAGGTGTTTCTATTCGATGAGCCGCTGTCCAATCTGGACGCGGCGCTGCGCGTCACCACCCGCAACGAGCTCATCAAGCAACAGCGCGAGATCGGCACGACTTCGATTTACGTGACGCACGACCAGGTCGAGGCGATGACCATGGGCCATTGCATCTGCATCATGAACCAGGGCCAGGTCGTGCAAATGGGCCGACCTTTGGAGGTGTACCGAAACCCCGCGGACACCTTCGTGGCAAAATTTCTCGGCAATCCGCCGATGAATCTGTTGCAGGGACGGCTCGAAGCGCAGGACGGCCGCGCCGTTGTCCGCTTTGCCGGCAGCGCCGTCGCCCTGCCCAAGCGCACGGCGTCGTCGCTCGACCGTCATGTCGGCAGCGACGTCATCATCGGCATCCGGCCGCGGCAGGCGGCGCGGCGGAGATTACGCGATTGCCCGCGCGCGTCATTGCCGTCGAGCCGCTCGGTGCGGAAACCCTGCTCCTGGTCGCGCTGGACGCGTCCAAAGACGAGCTGATCGCGCGCATCGGGCGCGAGACGACATTGAAGACTGGTGACCGCCTCGACATCGCGCTGGATACCGCCGCCGTCCATCTGTTCGACCCCGGAACCACGAAGGCCATCGTCTAGGTCGGCGGAACCAGGACAAGATCGTGCCCAACGAAGATCGCGTCGTCGATTGTCATGCGCATATCATCGATCCGGTGCGATTCCCCTTCACCGGAACGAAGGGCTACAAGCCTCGCCCGGACGAGCACGGCACGCGCGAAGAATTCTGCGCGGTGCTCGACCGTCACGGCGTAAGCAATGGGGTGCTGGTGCAGTTGAGCGGCTACGGCACCGATAACGCGGCGAACCTGGACGCGATGAAGACGTACCCGGGTCGGTTCAAGGCGATCGCGGTGATCGACCCAAACGCCAGCGATCGGGCGCTCGATGCTCTTGCCGCCGCCGGCGTCGTCGGAGTCCGTTTCAACCTGGTGAGCTACGATCCCGATGCCCTCTCGCGCCCTGACGCGCCGCGGCTGCTGCAGCGGCTGAAGGCGCTCGGCTGGTTCGCGCAGATCTACGCGGACGACGCGCAATGGCCGGACGCCGCGGCCGTGTTGAAAGCGAGCGGCGTTCGAGTCCTGGTCGATCATTTCGGCGTGCGCGACATCGCCGTCGGAACCCGTCACGCGGGATTCCAGGCCGTCTTGGCGCTGGGCCGCGAGGGAAATGCGATCGCCAAGCTTTCCTCGCTGTTCCGTGTCTCGCGCATGCTCGAAGGCTTCGACGATCTGGATCCGTTCGTGGACGAGCTGCTCGAGGCATTCGGCGTGGATCGCTGCATCTGGGGATCGGATTGGCCGTTCATCAACGTGCCGCGGCGCCCGAGCTACGCCGATTTGATGACGCCGTTGTCGCGATGGTTTCCGGATCCCCGCGACCGAGCGCGCGTGCTCGCGCGGAACCCGGGCCGTCTCTTCGGCTTTGCAGCCTGAGCAATGGCGGCGCTGCGCGAAAAATCGAAGCCGTTGAAGGTCGCGCTCGCCGGCGCTGGAATGATCAGCTGCTACCACCTTGTCGGCTGGCGCAATCTTGGCGAGCGCGTGCGCGTGGTCGCGGTCGCCGATCCGGACGCTGCCAGCGCCGCTAAACGCGCCGGAGAGTTTTCCATTCCCCACGTCTATCGCGACGCCGACGCGATGTTCGCCGCGGAAGCGATCGACGCACTCGACGTGGCTTCGCCGCGACAGACGCATGCCGCATGGGTCGAGGCGGCCGCCGCGCGCGGCATCGACGTGCTTTGCCAGAAACCGCTGACGCCAACGTTCGCCGAGTCGGAGGCGCTGGTCCGCCGGGTCAAGGGGAAGTCGCGGTTGATGGCGCACGAGAACTGGCGCTTTCGGCCGTGGTATCGCGAGCTGAAGCGCTGGATCGCCGCCGGCGAGCTGGGCGATGTGCTGCTCGCCCGAATGGCGATGATCACGTCCGGCATGTTGCCGGATGCAAGTGGCCGGCGGCCGTCGCTCGAACGCCAGCCCTTCATGCAGCACGAGCAACGGCTGATGATCGCCGAGGTGCTGATCCACCATCTGGATGTGATGCGCTTTCTCTGCGGCGAACTCTCCGTCGTCGCCGCGCGCGTCGGGCGCACGATCGCCGACGTGCGCGGCGAAACGGTGGCGGCGATCTTCCTGGAAACCGCGTCCGCCGCGCCGATCGAGGTGATCGGCACCATGGCGGCACCCGGCCATCCCTCGCGTCCACCGGACCGACTCGAGATCGTCGGTAGCAGGGCGAGCGCCACGTTCACGGATTCCGAGCTGCGGCTGCTCGGCGCCGCGCCGCGGAGCCGGAGTTACGACAAGGATCGCGGCTACCAGGCGAGCTTCGATAGCGTCATTGCGCACTTTGTCGACTGCCTGGAAACCGGCGCGCCGTTCGAAACCGACGCTGCGGAAAATCTCGCCACCCTGCGCCTGGTGGAAGACGCCTACGCGGCAGCGAATTTGCATCGTCCTCGCACCAAAGCTTAGACTCGACGTTTCATGAGGCTCGGGATGGCAAACAGTTTCGTGCTGGTCAGTGCGATAGCGCTGCACGGTGTGACGGCCATCGCCCAGCCTCGCTTCGCGTTCGACGCGACGCTAGGCGTTCTTCCCAAGGACGTTGTTCCTTCCCACTACGCGCTGACGTTCGATCTCGATCCGGCGCGCGAAGAGTTCTCCGGGAAGGCATCGATTGCCATTCGCGTGCGCAAGCCCGTCGGGTCCATCGTTATCCACGCACATGAACTGAAGACGTCGGGCGTCACCCTGGCGGGCGGAGGAGGGTCACGTACGCTGTCCGTCACGACGGATCCCAAGACCCAGACATGGCGTCTCGCGCCCGCCGATGCAGCGCCGATCGACGTTGGAGACTACACGGTGGACATCGCCTACACCGGCATGGTGCATCGTTTCGGGGAGGGTCTCTATCGCGCCGACTACAGCGTGCAGGACAAAGCCACGCGCATGCTCGCAACGCAACTGGAGGCGAGGTTCGCGAGAACCTTGTTTCCGGCGTTCGACGAACCGGTATTTCGCGCCGTTTTCGACATCGCGGTGCGCGCACCAAAGGAATACGACGTCGTCTCCAACATGCCGGTTTCCAGCAAGGTGTCGGAGGGCACCACCGAGATGCACCGTTTTCAACCGACGCCGCCCATGCCTTCCTACCTGGTGGCCGTTGCAGTGGGCCGGTTCGATACGTTCAGTGGTGACGCGGGAGGCGTTCCGCTGCGGATCCTCAGCGCCGAAGGTAAACGCGAACAAGCTCGCTATGCGATGGACGTCACCAAGCAGGTCCTGCCGTTCTACGCCGCCTACTTCGGTCTTCCGTACGCGCTACCCAAACTGGATCAGCTGGCGATTCCCTCCACCCGATGGGGTGCGATGGAAGATTGGGGGGTCATTTCGTACGCCGAGCCATTGCTTCTGTTCGATCCTGCGAAAAGCGGCCCCGATACTCAGCGCGACGTGTTTTCAGTGATTGCGCACGAAGTCGCCCACCAATGGTTCGGCAACCTGGTGACAGCCTCGTCGTGGGACGAGATCTGGCTCAACGAGGCGTTCGCGACGTGGCTCGAGAGGAAGGCCACCGCAAAGTTCAACCCCACGTGGCAGATCGAATTGCGTCAGCGTTTGCCGATCGACCGGGCAATGACGCGTGACGCGGGTACCGCCACGCGGGCGATCCGGTCGGGTCCCGTCAGCGAAAGTAGCGTGTTCGATGTGTTCGACGAAATCACGTACACAAAAGGCGGAGCGGTGCTCAGCATGCTCGAGCAGTGGATCGGGCCGGAGGTGTTCCGTCGCGGCCTTACGGCCTACATGGAGAGCCAGAAGTATTCCAACGCGACCGCCGGCGATCTCTGGTACCACTTGTCCCGCGCCTCGGGCCAAGACGTGTCCGAGGTGGCTGCGACTTGGACCGATCAGCAGGGTTTCCCGGTTGTGCAAGTAAGCACCGACTGCAATCAAGGCCGGACCCTGGTCACACTGGCGCAGAGTCGATTTAAGGCAATCGGGGCTGATTCGGCCGTCCAGATCTGGAAGATTCCAGTACGCCTCTCGCGTGGCAGCGACGTGACGACTCTGTTGTTTGATACTGCCCGGACTTCACGGGAACTGGACGGTTGCGTCGACGAACCGGTATTGGCAAATGCGGGCGGTGCAGGCTTCTACCGCGTCGAGTACCGGCCCGCGCAGGCGAAGGCGCTGGCCAATGCATTCGTACGGCTTTCACCCGCTGATCGGGTCACGCTTTTCAGCGACACCTTCGCGCTTGCGCAAGCCGGCCGCGTTCCGATGGCTTCATATTTCACCCTGCTTGCCGCGATCCCCAAAGTGGATGCCGTCGATCGGGCGACGCTGTTTTCGATGGCCAGCGACCAGCTCACCTTTCTCGATCACGCAATGGCAGGAACGCCGGCGCAGCGCAAAGTACGCGCAGCGGGCCGCTTGCTCTTCGCACCGGAGCTTTCCCGGCTGGGCTGGGCCCCAGGCGCGGAAGAGGACTCGGAAACATTGAAGCTGCGCGGGTTGCTCATAGCCCAGCTTGCGCGCTTCGACGATCGAAGCACGATCGAACGGGCGAGGCAGCTTTTCGATCTTGACGAATCGGGCAAGGCGGCGCCTTCGTCTTCGATCCGCGGTTCGGTGATCGAAGCGGTCGGTACCCATGCGGATCGAGTGCAATTCAGTCAACTCCTGAGACGGCTGAAGGCCGCCGACAGCGAAGAGGACCGGTGGATATTCGTTCGCGCACTCGCGGCCGGACGAAACGCCGGCCGCGCGCGCGAATTGCTGTCGACTTCGCTTACCGGCATTGCCGCGCCCAATATCGCCTCTGAAATCCCGAGCATGGTTGGCCAACACTCTCCCTTTGATCAAATGGCCTACAGCTTCACGCTGGCGCACTGGGAGCAGTTGGCCAAGCTCGCGGGGACCATCGGAAAGACATGGCTACTGCCGAGTGCCGCGTCGAACTTCAACGATCTTGAGCGCGCTCGGCGGCTGCTTGCGAATCAGCGCCGCAAGGCTGGCGAAGATGGCGCAACTCCTGCGGCCCGCACCGCTGCTCCGAGAAGAATCTGACGAATTGGGCCCCGGCTGGCTGATCGGTGTCCTTTGCTTAGCTACGCAAGGCCTGTATCCCCGAGAATTATAGGCATCGCTCACACATGGACACCCGAACCGCCGCATCGTGCAGCCTCATCGGCCAGCACAAGTCGGCGCTGGATACGCCGGCGCTGCTGGTCGATCTCGACGTCATGGAAGCGAACATCGCACGCATCGTCGCCACGTGCCGCGCGCACGGCGTCGCGTGGCGGCCGCATTCCAAGGCGCACAAGACGCCGGAGATCGCACACATGCAGATCGCTGCCGGCGCGACCGGTGTCACTTGCGCGAAGCTGGGCGAAGCCGAGGTGATGGCCGCCGCGGGCATCCGCGATATCCTGATCGCCAACCAGATCGTGGGGCCGATCAAGATCGGCCGGCTGGTCGATCTGGCCGATCGCGCCGACCCGATCGTCTGTGCCGACAGCATCGAGAATCTCACGGAGCTCGATGCGGCCTTCACGCGAGCCAACAAGCGGTTGCGCGTGGCGATCGAGGTCGACATCGGCATGAACCGCGCGGGCGTCGAGCCGGGCGCACCGGTTGTTGCGTTCGCGCGCGAGATCGCCAATCGCCCCGGTCTGCGTTTCGCGGGTGTGGTGGGATGGGAGGCTCACGCCACGACCATCGGCGATGCGGCGAAGAAGGAGCAAACGGTCCGCGCCGCCGTCTCCTTGCTCACGGCGAGCGCCCGCGCCTGCCGGGAAGCCGGCTATAGAGTCGAGGTCGTGAGCTGCGGCGGCACGGGTACCTTTCCCTATTGTGCGCACGTCGATTTTTCGCCGGCGCTCACCGTGCTGACGACGGTCACAAGCCGGCCGACGCCGACGCGCATCGTCGTCGATGCCGGCAAGAAGACGATGAGCGGCGATGCGGCGATGCCGGCACCTTCCGGACTGCCACCCATCGCCGCGCTGAAGCTCTCGGCCGAGCACGCGAAAATCGAGCTCGAGCAGCCGAGCGATGTTCCGAAGATCGGCGACAAGATCGAGTTCATCGTCGGCTATTCCGATACGACGGTTCACCTGCACGAGGATCGCTTCGATCTGGCGCGTGGCCGGGCGCGGCAAGATCAAATAGCGATTGCGCCTCCGGGAATTGTGCTGTCGAGTCGAGTCCGGCGGCCTTAATCAACGGGACTCGCCGAGCAGAAAGTTGGTCGCCTCGCTCCACCAGGCATCGTCGACGCGACCGGGCCAGTCGTTGTGTTCCGCTCCCTTCAATACGGTCAGTCGCTTTGGCTCCGACAGCGCTTCGTAAAGCGCGGTGCCGAAACGGGCGGGCACGATGCTGTCGCGCTCGGCGACGGCCACAAGAATGGGGCGGCCGAAGGACGCCAGGTGGGTAACGCTGTCGTAGCGGTCGCGCAGCAACCACTTCACCGGCAGCCACGGATAGTGGTGCGCGCCGATATTCTCGAGCCGATCCCATGGCGTAATGAGCAGCAGCCCCGCCGTCTTGTCGCGCTGGCGCACGCCGGCCGCAGCCGCTACGGCGGCCCCCAGGGATTCGCCGATCAGGAGCAGCGGTGCGCCATAGAGGCGATGGGCGAGCGCGATGGTTTGTTCGGCGTCAGGGATCAGATTCTGTTCGCCCAGCGCTCCGTCGCGTGGACCGTAGCCCGGGTACTCGGCGAGGATCACTCGCAAACCGAGTGGCGTGAGCGCCTTGGCATAGAATGCACGGTGACCGGCATGTCCGGCGTTGCCATGAAAGACGATGACGGTGCCGCGCACGGTGCCGCTCGGCTCCGCGACGAGGCCCCGGAAGTCCTGCGGCGTAGAGCAAACGGTCCTGGAACATGGCGATTCCTGCAAACACGATCAGGCACGCGATGGCGAGCCGCAGAATTATTCCGGTGAGGCTCATCGCCCTCGCGAGCGCCTTCTGCTGCACTGTCTTGCTCCGGTTCCCGCCGGGCGCCGCGCCACCTCTCGGGTAAGGTGCTCCGCGATGCGCAGTGCGTTCCCAGGTCACGTGCCGCGCTGCCTCCGATTGACCACGCCCGGGCCCATTGTCGCGCGGCGAGCGAGCCAATTCAAACGCCGCAAAGCCGAAAAGCATCGCTCGCCTGGTTTACGGGAAAAAGCTGGACGATAATCCTGCGAGCGCATGATCAGCGGCACGGCGTACGCTTTTTCCATCCGGTGTCTGACCGGACGGCGCAACCGCCGAAGGAGATCCGATGCAATCCATACCGGTAGGCTCCAAAGGCTCCTTCAGCCTGGTCGTAACTCCCGACCATCTCGCCAACCGTTTCAAGGACGCAACCTTGCCTCCGGTTCTGGCGACGCCGGTCATGATCATGGTCATGGAGAATGCGGCGCTCAACGCGATCAAGCCGTATCTCGATGCCGGCGAAAGCGCGCTCGGGACGCGCGTCGACGTTCGCCACCTGGCGGCGACACCGGCCGGCCGGCGTGTCACAGGCGAGGCCGAAGTGACGAAGGTCGCTGGACGGCGCATCGAGTTCAGGATCCGGGCGACGGACGGGACCGAGGAGATCGGTATCGGCACGCACGAGCGGATGCTGATCGATCTCGAGAGGTTCTCCGAGCGAATGAAGGCGAAGTTCGGTTAAGAGGAAGGCGGACGCGTCCTCGCCTGTGAGAAAATCGCGGGCGGACCGGGATTTTCAAAACCCATCGCGCGTCAAACCCCGCAGGAAATCCGAGAGCGACCGCGCCGATCATGTGGCGACGCCAAGGACCGACTGACCGATGAGCCATTGGCTCGACGAACCCCGACACCTGCACGAAGTGGTGACCGTACGCACCCTCTGGGTGACGATCGCGCTGTCGTTGCTCGTCCACCTCGCCGCGCTTTTTGTGTGGTTGCCGCGAATACCGCTCTTGACGCCCCCGGGTGAAGGACAAGAGCTGGTGAACGACCGGTTGCAGGTTCGGCTGGCCGCCGTTCCAAAGCCGACGCCCATACAAACGCCTGCGCCGCCGAATGAAATCGTGGCGTTAGCGCGGCCTCTGGCGCGCCCGCCGAGAACAGCATTGCGCACGCGGCCGCCGCCAGTGCTGGTCGCACCCTCTCCGACGGCGCCTACCCTCCCGACGCCACCTCCGGCAACGCTGGCCGTTCCCGCACCGCCGCGAATGACTCCGCCCGTCGAGGGCGATCTCTGGTCCTATATCCAGGCCAGGCGGCGTGAGCGTGGTGAGGCGGAAACGCCCCCGGTCGCCATTGCCAAGGCCGATCCGAATGCCGGCCTTGCGGCCAACCTCCCCGTCCCGGCAACCGGCGCCGGCACTCAGGAGAGCAGGAGGGGCGGCGGCATTTTCGAGATCAAGCGCATGGCCTATGACGATGCCGCGTTCGAGTTCTTTGGCTGGAACAGCGACATGGGCCGCAGGACTCCGCAGCTCATCGAGGTGCGAAAAGGCGACAACAGCGACATGCGCATCGCCGTGGTGCGCAAAATGATCGCTATCATCCGCGAGCACTCGAAAACGGATTTCGTCT
>VBCS01000143.1 GCA_005888955.1 Betaproteobacteria bacterium | reverse complement strand
AACAAGTACCGTCCCGACGGTGGCAGCAGCGAGGCCGAGCTCGAAGGTGTTCTGAAGCGCGAGCCGCGTCTGGCTGAACTCGAGAAAGACGAAGCGCCAGTTTTCCAGGGTCAGATTCTCGAACCCCATGGGACCGGACCAGTTCTTCACGAATGCCGTCCGCAACAGCACGCCGTAAGGCAGCACGATCGAGCAGCCGAGAACGAACGCGAACAGCGCCAGCGCCGGAACCTTCCACGCGCCGAGGCGCAACAGACGCGTCGCCGTTGCCTTGCCGCCGATGACCGCGTAACCCCGCCGCCCCATGATCGTCGATTGTGCCTTCAAAAGCACGACGGTGATCGCGAGCAGCGGCAAAGAGACTGCCGCGGCGAGTCCCAGCCGTGGCGGAAACTGGAACAGGCTCCAGATCTTGGTCGTCATCGTATCGATGCCCGCCGGAAGCGCCAGGATCGCCGGCGTACCGAAAAGCGTCATCGACTGCAGAAAGGCGACCAGATAACCGGCGAGCAACGCCGGCGTCACCAGCGGAAGCGTCACATCGAGCGCGGTTCGCCACGCAGGCATGCCCAGTATCGCGGACGCTTCCTCGAGCTCCCCGGGAACGAGGTCGAGACCATTGGCGACGAAGGTAAAGACGTAGGGAAAGGTGTAGAGCATCATCACGAACACCATTCCGCCCGCGGAAAAGATGTTGAGCAGAGGCGCGGCCTCGAAGGCTTTAAGGCCGAACAACGCGTAGTACCATTGATTGATCAAGCCCGCGTTGGGCCCTCCGAGCAGGACCCACGCGAATGCCCCGAGGAAAGGCGGCGTAACGAACGACGCGAGGATCAGGATTCGCAGTAGCCGCTTGCCGGGCAGATCCGTGCGCGCCACCAGCCAGCCCATCGGAGCGGCGACCGCCACGCAGAGAACGCCCACCGTGGCCGACGTCCATAAGGTCGTTACGAGCGGCTTCAGAAACGACGCATCGGTGAAGAACTGCCGATACTGGTCGAGCGTGAAGCGCCCGGCATCGTTGCGGAAGCTCGTCACGACGAGCCAGAACATCGGCAGCAATACCAGCGTCGCGAGCAAGAGGACGAACGCGAGGGACAGCGGCGTCGTCGGATCAAACGACCGGGCGCGCGAGACCAGCGGCCGGCGCGGGGCGCCAGTCGCCTTGAGCCAGGCGGGCTTGTCGCGCTCCACCGCGATGATTCCTAATTACCGAACAGTGCCGTGTAGCGCTTCTTGATATCCGCGATTTGCGGAAGCATCGCTGCCGGATCGTCGGGCAGCAGCTTGATTGTGCTGAGCGGCGTGCGTCCGGGCGGGTCCTTGACGTCCGGATGGACCGATCGCGTGCCACCTTCGCTCGCGGTCAACTGCTGGATCTTCGCGGTAAAAAGAAAATTCTCGAACACGCGCGCCGCGTTGGGATGCGGCGCTTCCGCGAATATCGCGCTCGGGGAGGTGACGAACGGCGTTCCCTCCTTCGGGTAGACGATCTTCACGGAGCTTTTCGCGTCGATTTCGATGAACATGTTGTATTCGTTGCCGTCGACCATGACGACGCGCTCCCCGCTGGCGATGCTCTTGGGCGTCGCCGTCGTCGACTGCAGCTGCAAGACGCCCTGCTTGGAGAGCTTCTCCAGGTAATCCCAGCCGAGAAGCTTGATGATCGCGAAGGTGCCGGTGAGGCTCGTGCCGCTGTAGCCCGGATGTGACTTGACGAGCTTTCCCTTCCATTTCGGATCCAGCAGATCCACGTAGCCCGTCGGCGCGTCCTTGGCGTCGACGAGCTTCGTGTTGTAGCCCATCACGGAGAGCGTCGCGCGCCAAGTCGCGAAGTAGCCTTCGGGATCCTTGAACTGCGCCGGAAAGCGCATCACGTCAGGCGGCGTGTGTGGCGCGAGCCATTTCTGCTGCTTCCAATAGAGGAAGTGGGAAGCATCCGAAGAGTTGACGACATCGACGTTATGGATCGCGGAAGAGTATTCCTGGCTGATGCGCTGAAACACGCGCTCCGAGCCGGCCCGCTCGACGTCGACTTCGAGCGCCGGATATTGCGCGCGAAACGCTTTGGCGACGACTTCCGCGACCTTGACGTCCACCGAGGTATACCAGACGACCTTGCCTTCTTTGGAAGCCGCCGCGAGCATCTCCGGCGTTGTCTCCTGGGCGTACGCTGTCCCGGCGACGGCCAGCATCGCGGCCATGGCGAACAGGAATGCTGCAATGAGTCGCTTCACCACGGTCCTCCTTTTGTTGATGCGCAGCGCTTGTATGCCCGGATTCCGGTTCACGTTTCAGCGGGACAGCCCGCGGCAGCGCTGCGCGTCGAAGCGCACCGCAGCCTGCGAGCCCGTCGCCACTTCCAGGTCGGCACGGGTCGAAATCAGGACGTCCTGGCCCACGTCCACGATGTAGTCGCGGTGGCTGCCGAGATACGCCTGACTGCGAACGATGCCAGGAAGGACATTGTTGCCGCGCGTGCCCGCGGATGCAACCGGCACCAGCTCGAGATCGTGTGTCTTCACGCAAACGCTCATCGGCTGTCCCGGCCCGGAAAATTCGCCCTGTCCGATCTCGAGCGTGTGACCGCCGATCTCGACCGTGTTTCCGCCCACGTGCGTGACGCGCAGGACGTTGCTGCCGCCGATGAAGCGCGCCACAAAAGCCGAGTTGGGGCGCTCGTAAACTTCCTCGGGCGTGCCGATCTGCTCGATTCGACCCGCGTTCATGATGACGATGCGGTCGGCCATGGTCATCGCTTCGACCTGGTCGTGCGTGACGTATACCGAGGTATATTGAAACTCATCGTGCAGCCGGCGAATCTCGAAACGCATGTCGCCGCGCAGGTTGGCGTCGAGGTTGGAAAGAGGTTCGTCGAGGAGCAGGATATCCGGCTTGGGCACCAGCGCGCGTGCCAGCGCGACGCGCTGCTGCTGCCCGCCCGAAAGCTCGGACGGATAGCGTTCCGCCTCGGCGCTGAGCTTGGTTGCACCGAGGAGCGCATCGACGCGCGACTGCTTGGCGGACGCCGCCAGCGCCTTCATCTTCAGCCCGTAGGCGACGTTCTGCCGGACCGTCATATGCGGCCATATTGCGTAGCTCTGAAAAATCATGCTCATGTTGCGCCGCTCGGGAGGAACGACCGAGTGCGGCGATGATAGGACCTTGCCGTCGACGCGAACCTCGCCGCCGTCGGGCTCGAGCAAGCCGGCGATCACACGCAAGGTCGTCGTCTTGCCGCAACCCGACGGCCCGAGCAGGCACACGAACTCGCCGTGTCTGACCGTCAACTCAATCGCATCGACAGAGACAACGCCAGAGTACCGCTTGGTCAGCTTGTCGAGGTCGAGCCGGGCCATCGGTTGGGGAACCTCTGAATAAGTCCCGCGTGGCCGCGACGGCGGCTTTCCGGGATGAGATGCGCGAAGCGAAGCGACGCCCGTGGCAGGCCCCACGGGCGAGCGGCGCGACAAAGCAGATCGCCCGGAAAGCCCCGTCCCTCCGGGTTTCGGCGCAATGGCCTCATCTGCGTTGTTGCGCGGCTTGCGAATAGGATGAACTATTCGCTGCGCCGCGACGCCTAGCATCTAAGGCCATTGCGCCAGAAACGCGGCTCATGTGGGACTTGTTCAGAGGTTCCTTAGGTTGACGGAGACATGCGTGACTTCGTGACAAGGCGTCGGTCAATGGGAATGCAACCACCGGACCGGTTCATCCCGGAGGAGCGCATCAACACTCGACGACGTTGACGGCGAGCCCGCCGAGCGATGTCTCCTTGTACTTCGTCATCATGTCGCGGCCGGTGTCGTACATCGTCTTGATGACCATGTCGAGCGAGACGCGATGCGTGCCGTCGCCGCGCAGCGCCAGCGACGCGGCGTTGATCGCCTTC
>VBCS01000013.1 GCA_005888955.1 Betaproteobacteria bacterium | reverse complement strand
GACAGCGTCAGCACGTTGCCTTGGCCGACCTTGAACGACAGCCCGCGCGCCAGGCAGTGATACATCACCTGTTCGGCTTCACGCGAAGCCGGCCGCCCCGAGCGACTCAACTCGATCCCCAGCAAGAGGCCGATGCCGCGCACGTCCGAGACTAGCGGATGCCGGCGCTGCATTTCGCGCAGGCGTTCCATCGCTCGCGCGCCCAGCGCGCGCGAGGCTTCGAGCAGGCGCTCGTTGGCAATGACTTCCAGGGTCGCCAGCGCGGCGGCGCAGCCGACCGAGCTCTTTTCATGGGTGTAGTGGCCGAGCGCGCGATCGCCAGCGATGTCGAAATCGCCGCGGGCGATCAGCGCGGCGAGCGGAAAGACGCCGCCGCCGAGCCCCTTGCCCAGCACGACCATATCGGGAACGACGTCGTAATGCTCGAAGGCGAACATGCGGCCCGTGCGGCCGAGGCAGATGGGCACTTCGTCGAGAATCAGCAAGGCACCGTGGCGGTCGCAGGCGTCGCGGACGATGCGGTAATACTCCGGCGGCGGAATCTGCACGTCGGTCGAGCGAACCGTCTCGATGATCACTGCGCCGATATCCTCTTCCTTGCCGAGAACGTAGTCGAGGTATTCGGCGCAGCGCAGGTTGCAGGCGGCGCCGCAGCCAAACCGGCACTGGCGCGGATCGCAGGGCGGCGCATGCTCGGTGCCCGGCAGTAACGGCCCGATGTTCTTGCGGAAGATCGCCTCACCGCCGATCGAGATCGCGTCCAGAGATGCGCCGTGGAATGCATCCCAAAGCGACAGCGTCTTGTGGCGGCCGGTGACAAGCCGCGCAAGCTTCAGCGCCATGCCGATCGCCAGCGTGCCACCGGGCGCGAACAGTACCTTGCTCAGCGCCTTGGGCATGAGGCTCGCGAGCGCCGCCGCGAGCTCCACCGCCGCGGCATTGGTATAACGCCGCGGGGAGAATGGCAGCGTGTCGAGCGCGCGCTTCACTGCCTCGATCACGCGCGGGTGCCGATAGCCGACCTGATGCACGTTATTGCCGTGGAAATCCATGATGCGCCGGCCTTCGACGTCCGTGAGCCAGATGCCATCGCAGGACTCGAGCGCGTTGAGACACGGCGTGGACAGCGACTGATGCAGAAAGTGCTCGCTGTCGGCGTCGAGCAGCGCACGTGTTGCGGCGCCGACGTTTTCCGCCTCCCAGGCGCGGCGCAGCGGCGAGAGGTTGACGTCGCCTTCGGATGCGAAATCGCTCACTTGCGTACGCCAGTCGGGCGACGGTGGCAAAAGCTCGTTCATTGCAGCAGTTTGCGCCGGGCGTTACACGCCGGCAAATACGCCGTTACGTTGCTCATGCCTTTCATCGTCTCCTGCGCGGCCTCATTGTAGCCGATCGTGGAACGGCTCATGGCGGTCAACGGCTCTGGCGCGGGGTGTTGACGACAACGTGACGCGCTGCGGATCCACCGGCAGCCCGGCTTCGGTGCATGCGCGTACGGCTGCCCATTACATGATCGTGGAGCGCCTTGCCCGCCGCGGCGGGGTTACGGGCTGCGATCTTGGCGACGATATCGCGGTGCTCGCGCGTGAACACCGGCAGCGAACCGCGCTGCGCAAGCGTTTGTCGCCGGAACAGTTTCAACTCGTTGACCAGGCGCCGGTAGACGGCGAGCAGCTTGGCGTTGCCCGCGTATTCGACCAGACGGTCGTGGAATTCCAGGTTGAGGACGTGCCAAGCATCGAGGTCATTCTTACCCGTCGCGTGATCCATGCGTTCGACGATCGCCTTGAGTTCCTTCACTTGGCCAGCAGTGGCGGTTTGCGCGAGTCGCCGGCCGACCCATTCGTCGAGGGTCGCGCGGACCTCATAGATTTCGTCCGCCTCCTCGACGCTGATCTGGCGGACGAACACGCCGCGGTTCTTTTCCAGGTGCACCAGGCCCGATTCCTCGAGAGCGCGGAACGCTTCGCGCACCGGGCCGCGCGACACTCCGAGCCGCTCCGCGAGCGCGACCTCGTTCAGCTTGGCACCGATGGCCAATTCGCCGGTCAGGATCATGCGCTCCAGCTCCTTCTGTACCAGCATCGGGAGCGAACTCGACTGAACCAACGCGATGGTCGCAGTCGTCGGTCTGCCTGCGGACGACGGCTTGGGGGCGGTCTTGGGCATGCCTGGCGCCGGTTTCTGGGCTCCCGACAGGGTCCTAAGGCGTCTCGCCGCTCCGGATGCGCTCTTGAATATCATCGATGCACGGCAGGAGATTCGCGATGGTGTCGACGACGTAGTGCGCTCCGCATTGATGCATGCGAGCATAGGCGCGAGCGCGCTTGAGAGCCTTTTCCTGCTCCGGAAGCGCTTCCCACTGTTCGAGCGGCAGCCCGACTTCGTTGCCGCTGACGGCAAGGCCAACGGTCCACATCCCCGCATTGAGGCCTTCCTCGACACCGGGTACGGTATCGTCCACCTTAACGCACGACTGCACGGTGGTGACTTTCAGGTTGATAGCGTTCTGCAGGCACATGTACGGGTAGGGCCTGCCCGCTGGCACATCCGACGCGCACACAGTGGAGTCCGGCTCGTAGCCTTGCCGCTTCGCGTCCTCGCGATTGATTTTCATCATCTCGCTCAAGTAGCCCGTGGTCGATCCGATCTTGGAACCGCGCTTGCGCAGTTCTGCCGCGACCTCCAACGTGCCTGGAATGAGCTTCGAGTATTGGGACAGGCACGCGAGCTGCAGCGGCACGAATTCGGCAAACATGGCATTCACGTCGTCGTCGTTCGGCGGGCGGCCGCGGACTTCCTGCCAGCGGCGGCGCACCGAGTCCAGTTGGGAGATCTTCTGGATGTGCACTTTCTTGTGCGCCCCCATCGGCGCGCGGGCTTCGTCCATGGTGATGGGCACCTTCTGACGCTCGTAGACCTGAACGAATACGACGGCGGGCGCCATGCAGCCGAAGTCCATGGTCGTGCCGGCCCAGTCGAGCAATACCGCCTCGATAGGCCCGCGGTAGGTGCGGCGGTAGGAAAAACTCATGATGCGACCTCCTCTTGATTTTGCCAGTTTGCAGATTGTAGACAATATACAAAGTAGAAGGTAATGTCAAATCGATTTTGATGACCACGATCTTGCAATCTCGCCAAATCATTGGCGTTCGCATATATCACGAGCACGTGAAATGGCCGCATAGCGGCGCGCGGCGCGAAATGATCATTATTTGCGTGGCGCATGCGTTGGGCGTAGCATTTTCGGCCGCAGCTCAATTTTCCGGGGGAGAGAACAATGCGTTTCTTGGCAAGCAAGTGTTGGTGGCAACGCGTCGCCAGCGTCGCGATCGGCGGTGCGATGGCCTGGACCGTGCCGGCCCTGGCGCAGAAGACCGAGCTCCTGGTCTACACCGCGCTCGAGACCGACCAGATCAAGGCGTATGAAGAGGCGTTCTACAAGGCGGTTCCGGACGTGACGCTCAAGTGGGTCCGCGACTCGACCGGCGTCATCACCGCCAAGGTTCTCGCCGAGAAGGCCAACCCGCAGGCCGACCTGGTCGTGGGGACGTCGGCGTCGAGCATGGCGGTGTTCGCCAATGAGGGGCTCCTGCAGGGCTACGCGCCGAAAGGGCTGGAGAAGCTCTCGCCGCAATACGTCGATCCCAAGAAGCCACCGGAATGGGTCGGCATGGACGTCTACGGCGCAGCGGTCTGTTTCAATACGGTCGAGGCCGGCAAGCAGAACCTGCCGAAGCCGGAATCGTGGAAGGACCTGACCAAACCCGTCTACAAAGGCAAGATCGTGATGCCCAATCCTGCATCGTCCGGAACCGGCTTCCTCGACGTCGCCGGCTGGCTGCAGATGTGGGGCGAGGCCGACGGCTGGAAATTCATGGACGCGCTGCACGAGAACATCGCGCTCTACACGCATTCGGGCTCGCAGCCTTGCGCACGGGCGGGGCAGGGAGAGTTTCCGATCGGCATCTCGTTCGAGTATCGCGCGATGAAGACCAAGAAGGACGGTGCGCCTGTCGACATCGTCTTCCCGAGCGAAGGCCTGGGCTGGGACCTCGAAGCCTCGGGCATCATGAAGACGACCAAGAAAGTCGAAGCCGCACGCAAGCTGATGGATTGGCTCGCCACACCTGCGGCGATGGAGCTTTTCTCCAAGAATTTCGCCGTGGTCGCGATTCCCGGAATCGCCAAGCCGCTGGACTTCATTCCCGCCGATTATGAAAAGCGACTGATCAAGAATGACTTCGCATGGGAAGCGAAGAACCGCGACAAGATTCTCGCCGAGTGGACCAAGCGTTACGACGCCAAGTCGGCGCCGAAGAAATAAGCCGTCATTCCCGCGTAAGCGGGAATCCAGTGTCGTGTGAGAAAGACACTGGATCCCCGCGTTCGCGGGGACGACGAACGCGTGTCGCCTATCGTCGAGGAACCCCGCAGGGCAAGCCGTGACCGCACCTGCTGTTTCCTCCGACGAGCCGTACCTCAAGCTCTCCGGAGTCACCAAGCGGTTCGGGAAGTTCACCGCGCTCTCCGGCATCGCCCTCGCCGGGCTCGAGACGCAAGACGAGGGCACGATCGTGCAAGGCGGGCGCGACATCTCGCGGCTGCCGGCGATGCAGCGCGACTACGGCATCGTATTTCAGTCCTACGCGCTGTTCCCGAACCTGACCATCTTCGCCAATGTCGCGTACGGGCTCGTCAATCGGCGCAAAGGGCAGGACGCGATCAAGCGCCGCGTCGCCGAGCTGCTCAAGCTCATCGGATTGCCCGATGCGGGGTCGAAGTATCCCGGGCAGCTCTCCGGCGGCCAGCAGCAGCGCATCGCGCTGGCCCGCGCCCTGGCGACTTCTCCGGGGCTCTTGCTGCTGGACGAGCCGCTGTCCGCGCTCGATGCGCTGGAACGCCTGCGCCTGCGCGGCGAGATCCGCGCGTTGCAGCAGCGGCTCGGCGTGACCACCGTCATGGTCACGCACGATCAGGAGGAAGCGCTGTCCATGGCCGACAAGGTCGTCGTGATGAATCAGGGCCGAATCGAGCAGGTCGGCACTCCGCAGCAGATCTATCGCGATCCGGCAAGCGCCTTCGTCGCGGATTTCGTCGGCAAGGTCAACGTGCTCTCGGCGGTCGCGGAGGGCGCCGGCCGTTTTCGCGTCGGCAGCCTGGTATTGCAGGGCGGCATCGGTATGGAAGCCGTCGCGCCGGGAACGCGCGTCAAGCTCTACCTGCGTCCCGAGGACGTGCTGGTCGACGGCGCCGTCCAGAGCAATCCGAACGCGGCACCGGGCAAGGTGATCAAGGTTGAATTTCTCGGTGCGTTTTGCCTCGTCACCGTGACCCTCGTCGGCGCCGAGGACCAGCCGCTGGTGGTGAACCTGTCGCGACACAGCAGCGATGAGATGAACCTCGTTGAGGGAACTGCGCTCCAGATCGGCCTTCCGCCGGATTGCCTGCGCCTGCTTTGATCCTGGAGTGAGGTCTCGATGACAACAGCGGCTCCGCCTCTTCCGTCGGTTCCGCGCGGGCGCGTCAAGCTTCTTGCGCACTGGGAGGATCGCCTCGCGCAAGGGCTGCTGCTCACCTCCTGCGCGGTGCTCGTCGTTTTCCTGCTCGCGCCGCTCGCGATGATCCTGGTCAAGAGCACGGAAGACAAGAGCGGAGCCTTCGTCGGTCTGCAACTGTTCCGCGAGTACCTGCAGAACGCCGCGTTGCGCGACTCGGCATTCAATACGCTGTGGGTTGCCCTGGTGGTCACCGCGGTCACCGTCCCGCTCGCGTTTACCTTCGCCTACGCGTTGACGCGCAGCTGCATACCGTGGAAGGGCGGCTTCCGGCTGATCGCGCTCACACCGATCCTTTCGCCGTCGATGCTGGCGGCGATCTCGTTCATTCAGTGGTTTGGCAACCAGGGCGCGCTCAAGAGCTGGCTCTTCGGAAACACGGTCTATGGGCCGATCGGCATCATCATCAGCGCTGTGTACGCGATCTTTCCGCACGCGCTGATGATCGTCCTCACCTCGCTGCTGCTCGCCGACGGGCGCCTCTACGAAGCAGCGGAATCGCTCGGCACGCCGCGGCTGCGCAAGTTCTTCACCATCACGCTGCCGGGTGCGCGTTACGGCCTCGTCAGCGCGGCGATGGTCGTGTTCTCGTATACCGTCAGCGACTTCGGCATTCCGAAAGTGATCGGCGGCAATTTCAGCGTGCTCGCCATCGACATCTTCAAGCAGGTGATCGGCCAGCAGAATTTCAACCGGGGCGCGGTCGTGAGCCTGGTCCTGCTGCTGCCGGTGCTGCTCGCGTTCATCGTCGACTGGTGGATGCAGGGCCGGCAACAGTCGCAGTTCTCGGCGCGCGCGGTGCCGTTCGCCCCGAAGCCCAGCCGCGGCTTCGA
Organism: Betaproteobacteria bacterium; assembly: GCA_005888955.1. Taxonomy (GTDB): domain Bacteria; phylum Pseudomonadota; class Gammaproteobacteria; order Burkholderiales; family Casimicrobiaceae; genus PALSA-1003. Next base: position 4,213 of record VBCS01000013.1, on the reverse strand, counting down.
CCTGGCAATGCTGACCTTCTGCATCGTCGTCAGCGTCTTCATCCTCGCGGTTCTCGGGATGGCGATCTACACCTCGTTCATCAAGCTCTGGCCGTACGATCTGTCGTTCAGCCTGCGCCATTACATCTTCGGCCTGATCGACGGCGGCGTGATCGATTCGTATTTCAACAGCCTCAAGATGGCACTGCTGACCGCCGCGATCGGCACGACGCTCGTGTTCGGCACCGCGTATCTGCTCGAAAAGACGCGCGGCATGCGCACGATGCGGGCCTTCATTCGACTGCTCGCCACGATCCCGATGGCGGTGCCTGGGATGGTCCTGGGTCTGGGTTACATCTTCTTTTTCAACCATCCGGACAACCCGCTGCACTTCCTCTACGGCGGCATGCTGATTCTGGCGGCGTCGACGATCGTGCACTATTACACGTCGAGTCATCTGACGGCAGTCACCGCGCTCAAGGCGCTCGACAACGAGTTCGAGGCGGTCTCAGCGTCGCTCAAGGTGCCGTTCTACAAGACTTTCTTCCGCGTGACGGTGCCGGTCTGCCTGCCGGCGATTCTCGACATCGCGCGCTACCTGTTCATCAATGCGATGGTGACGATCTCGGCCGTCGTGTTTTTGTATTCGCCCGATACCAAGGTCGCCTCGATCGCTATCATCAACCTCGACGAGGCGGGGGGCTGATCGTCGCGACGTCGGCGACGATGTGCCTGATCTACGCAGGGGCGACGCGCTGGCTGCTCGGCACTACCCAGACCTGGCGCAAGCCGCCGGCACCGACGTGACCCGGCCGTCGATGTACACTCTCGACCCAAGGAGCCGTTCGCTGATGAGCAATTTCGACCGCGACCCCATTCTGCTGACCCCCGGTCCGCTGACGACCTCGCTCGCGACCAAGTCTGCGATGCTGCGTGACTGGGGCTCGTGGGACAGCCGTTTCAACGCCGTGACCGCCCGCGTGCGCGAGCGCCTGACGGCGATCGTCAATGCGGAGGCGACGCACGTCTGTGTCCCCATGCAGGGCAGCGGCACGTTCTCGGTGGAGGCCGCGGTCAACACGATCGTGCCGCGCGACGGCCATGTGCTCGTGTTGATCAACGGTGCGTACGGTAGACGGATGGCCAGGCTGACGGAAATGATGGGTCGCAGGCTCAGCACGTTCGAGACCGCCGACGATGTACCGACCACCGCAGCCGACGTCGCGCGTGCCCTCGACGCCGATGCATCCATCACGCACGTCGGGTTGATCCACTGCGAGACCTCGACCGGCATCCTCAATCCGTTGCCCGAGATCGCCGCAGCGGTCGCCACGCGCGGCAAGAGCCTCATCGTCGACGCGATGAGCAGCTTCGGCGCGATCGCCATCGACGCGCGCGAGGTCGCATTCGACGCGCTCGTCGCGGCATCGGGAAAGTGCATCGAGGGACCGCCCGGCATGGGCTTCGTGTTCGTGCGCCGCAGCGTTCTGGAACGGTGTGCGGGAAACTCGACCTCGCTCGCGCTCGATCTCTACGACCAGTGGGCGTATATGGAAAAGACGACGCAGTGGCGGTACACGCCGCCGACGCACGTCGTCGTGGCGCTCGACGCGGCGTTGATACAGTTCGAGGCGCAAGGCGGCCAGCCGGCGCGCCTGGCGCGCTATACGGCGAATTGCGAAACGCTGGTGACCGGAATGGGCGAGCTGGGATTCCGGCCGTTCCTCGATTCGCATATCCAGGCGCCGATCATCGTCACCTTCCACGCACCGGCCGATTCGAAATATGCGTTCAAGGAGTTCTACGAGCGTGTTCGCGATAAGGGCTTCATCCTTTATCCCGGCAAGCTTACGCAGCTCGAGACCTTTCGCGTCGGCTGCATCGGCGCCATCGGGCCCGACGAGATGCGGCACGCGGTGAATGCGGTGTACGATACGCTGCGCGAGATGGGCATTCGCCAGGCCGCGCCGGCCGCCGTCGCCGCAGCGATCAAAGCCGCTTGAGTTGTTCGGAAGCCGGATGCAGCGCGGGCGGACGGCGCAGGGCGTCCAGCGCGGCAAACCCCGGGTCGCCCGGCGGGATGTGACCGTGCCGGATCAGGAAGTCGACGATCACCAGGCTCGCATCGGCCGTGATGTCGTCGGTTGCGAGCACCGCAAGAACGTCTTCGGGTGCATAGAGGCGATGCCCGACTGCTTCGCCATCCTGATTCGCCGGCGCAAAATCGGCCGGCAGCCACAAATCGTACGCGTAGATTGTCTCGCGCTGCAGGCCGTCGGAAGTGGCGCGACAAATGTCGACCGAGCCCGCGCATTGGGCATGACGCGAAAGCGGTTTTTCGAGGCCTGCTTCTTCCCACGCTTCCTTGACCAGAGTCGCCGCGGCGTCGGCGCCTGCGGCTATCCCGCCGCCGACGAGGTTGTCGAGCAGTCCCGGGTCGATCGCATTCACCGGGCTGCGGCGCGCGAGCCACATGCGCCAGCGATCTTCGTCACCGGTCAACCCGTTCGCGTGCGCGGCAAAGGTATGGATGCCGAAGTAACGCGCTGCCGCGCGCTCGAGCTCGAACAACGCTTCTTCACCGGGGCTCGCCGCGACCGCGTAGCGCTCGTCGCGCCACGCACTCAGGGCGCCTTCCGCCGCGAGCGTGCGCGCGATCGCGGCGATCGCTTCGGTACGCGCCTGCGGGGTGTCGAGGCTCGGAGCGAGCTCCAGTGCGCGGTCGCGCCGGCGAAAAAACTGCGGCCAGTGCGCGAGGCGCTGCGCGCGCTCTGGCGTCACCCAGCCGACGACATGATCTGCGACGGCGAACGGCTCGTACGCGACCGCTGGCGCGGCGAGCGCGCGACCGAGCCGATCGGCGATGCGCGCGATCGCGGCCGAAGAAGCGATCCACTGGCCCGGCATTCGCGGATTCTATCCGACCGTTCATGAGCAGCGACGTACTGGCATTGTTCGACCTCGACCATACGCTGCTCACGCTCGACAGCGACGAGGCCTGGGTCGAGTTCCTGATCGAGGAGGGCATTCTCGATCGGGCCGAATTCGAACGTGCGAACCATGAGCTGGTCGCACGCTATCGGGCGGGGGAGGCCACGTCGGTCGAATTCACGCACTTCTATCTATCGACGCTCGTGGGTCGCGATCCGGACCTCCTCGCGACATGGCATGCGACCTACCTCGAGCGCAAGATCCGGCCCGCCATCTCGCCATCTGCCCGCGCGCTGCTCGACAGGCACCGCGCCGACGACCACCTGTTGATCATGACGACTGCGACCAGCCGCTTTCTCACCGCACCGATCGCGCGCGAGCTCGGCCTCGAGCATCTCATCGCGACCGAGCCCGAAATGCAGGACGGGTTCTATACGGGCAAGGTCGCCGGCACGCCGAATATGCGCGAGGGCAACGTGACACGGCTCGAGGCCTGGCTTGGCGAGCGCGGCCTCGCGCTCGCCGGTTTCCGTCAGAGCTGGTTCTACAGCGACTCGGTCAACGATCTGCCGTTACTGTTGCGGGTGACGCATCCGGTCGCGGTCAACCCCGATCCGCCGCTTGCCGCGGTGGCCCGTATGAAGGATTGGCCGCAAATCGAGATCAAGTAAACTGCGCGCTCTTTGGCAAACATGGACTCCGCATGACCGCGCGCGTCATCGACGGCAAGGCCCGTGCCGAGCGGCTGACGGCAGACGTCGCGCAGGCGGTTGCCGCGCGCGCCACCGCGGGCAAGCGGCCGCCGGGGCTCGCCGTCGTGCTGGTCGGCGAGAACGCCGCATCTCAGGTCTACGTGCGCAATAAACGCCGGGTAACCGACGCGGCCGGCATGATTTCCTTCTCACACGACCTGCCGGCGACGACTTCGCACGAAGCGTTGCTCGCGTTGATCGATCGTCTCAACGCCGATCCCGCCGTGCACGGCATCCTGGTGCAGCTGCCGCTGCCCAAATCCATCGATCCCGATCAGATCACCGAGCGCATCGATCCGGCCAAGGACGTCGACGGCTTGCACCCCTACAACATCGGCCGGCTGGTGCTCAAGCGTCCTTTGCTCCGGCCGTGCACGCCGTACGGCTGCATGACCTTGCTGCGCGACACCGGCGAGGATCTCGTCGGCAAGCACGCGGTGGTGATCGGCCAGTCGAACATCGTTGGCCGGCCGATGGCACTCGAGCTCCTGATGGCGCGCTGCACCGTGACGGTCTGTCACTCCGCGACGCGCGATCTTCCGGGCATCGCA
>VBCS01000142.1 GCA_005888955.1 Betaproteobacteria bacterium | reverse complement strand
AGAGCATGCGCGAGCTGGATGCGCTGGCTCTGATCCTCGTTATCCTTGCGCGCGTAGAGCCCGCGATGGAATTTGAGCACCGGCTCGATGATCTGCTGTGCCTCGGGATAGCGCTCCTGCCGGGCGGCGATCATCGCGGCGAGCATCAGCGCATCGCTCGCGTCTCGCTCGTCGAAAAGGTTGCGCTTGGGGATGGCACGCCGGATCTCGAGCGCGCGCTTGATTTCCGCGTCGGCCGTCGCATAGTCCTTCAGTCGGTACGAAGCTTCGGCTGCGGTGCGGTACGCCATCTCTAGCAAGCGGTTCTTGTCGAGTTCCCGTTGGGCGTCGGCAGCCTTCAACTGCTCGATGCGCCTGGCCGACGCCCGGGCCAGGTTGCGCAGGGTTTCATACTCGCCCGCCGCAAGGGGAAGGGCGTAGCCGCCGTAACCCAGGCCGCTCCCCGGGAAACCGTAATAGCCCGTCTGTTCCGGGATGAACCCCCGACCGAACGAATCCCGCGGGAGGTCGCGGACCGCTATCTCGATAAGTCGGCGATTGTCCGCAAGCGCGGCCTCCGCCGCCTGGCGGTTGCCCAGATCGGCTTCCAGCATCGCGCGGTAACCTGCCGTAGTCCCCAGCGTATACCCGATCATGGCCGAAGGCCGCACGTCGGGCTCGATGGCGAGACCTGCGCGCCACTGTTCCTGGCTTTCGCGGATCAGCCCCAAGCCCCATGACCAGAACGCTGTGCCCTGCCGGGCGGCTGCGAGGTTGTTCCAGGCAATCTGGTTGCTCGGATCGAGCTTGACGATGGCTCCCCAGTCGCGCGCGCCCTGCTCGGCCAGTGCAAGAGCCTTTCGAAGATGAAGATCGAACCCTTCGGCACCTGCGAGCGCGTCGCTAATCAGGCCACGGGCGCGCAGCGCCATCATGTTCCCCGGGCGCTTTTCGAGCACCTGCCCGGCGACCCGGGCGGCGTCTTCGCCGACCTGCCTGAGCTGGTCGAACCGGCCCAGGGACTGCAGCGCGTTCACCTCCCAGCCGGACGCTTCGGCATAGGCGACTGCCGAAGGCAAGTCATCGAGCTTGAGGTCATCGATGCTGCGGTAGGCTTCACGGGCCTCCTCCAGCGTCTTGACGGCTGCCTCTTCCTGATTGTTGTTCAGTTGGGTGAAGCCCAGATACGTCAAGGCTGTGCCATAGGCCCTGCGCAGCGGAACGGAAGGGGTTGGGGCGGATGCTAGCGGCTTCAGCACCGCCACGGCTTGTTGTATCAACTCGCGCTCTTCGGGGCGCCTGCCCTTGCTGCCCGCCACTCGTGCCTCGGCCCACAGCCCCAGACCCAGTCCGATGGCGGTCGCTTCCGACTGGTCGCCCTGCGCACGCAACTTGCCGAGCACATCCACCGCGTCGGACAGTGCTTTCTGGCTCTCGTCGAGCTTGGATTGGATGCGCAGCGCGGAGCCGTAGCGCACGAGCGCGAGCGCGCGATTGCGGTCGGTCTCGGTGGTGCGAAGCTCCTTGGGCAGCGCATCATAATAGTCGAGAGCGCGTTTCGACAGTGCGGCCACGATGTCGAGGCGGCCGACGGGCTCGAGCTCGAGATAAAAATCGTCCAGCAGATAGACGATGAGCTTCTCCGCCTCGCCGCGCGCGCTTTCGGCCATCGCGCGCGTCTGCTGCGCTTTCAGCTCGGCTTCCTGCGCGCGCTTCATGTTGAGGAAGCCGAAGGCGGCGCTCGCAAGCGCACCCACCGCGAGCACAGCGCAAACCGCGGCGATCTGTCGTGCACGCACGAGCGCCTTCCGTGTCGCGCGTTGGCGCGCGCGTTGCTCGTCGAGCTTGCGTTCGGCCTCGTCGCGCGCTTCGCGCTCGTGGCGCAAGTCGCGGCTGGCTCGCACCACGCTGCACAGTACATCGTGCGTCAGCTCCACCCGGCGCACATCGAGCCGCTCCTCGATGCGCAAAAGCCGCCGGTCGACGAGCGTGGCGAGGGCATCGGGTCGCGCACCCGCCGCGGCAAACGCCTTCCGGACGCGCTCCTCGGCGATGCTTTCGCGAAAGCCGGAGTCGGTCAGCAATTCGTCCTCGATGTAGCGGCGCAGCGCCTCCGGTTGGTCGGCGAGCGTTCGCTCGTAGAAGTCGGCCAGGATCGTGTCGTGCGATCCCGCGAGGAGGTCAACAGAGATTTCGGCGCGACCCTTCGCGATACGGGCGTTGTTGAGCTCGCGGCAGATGAGGCTCAGAAGCGACGGCTCGACTTCGGCATTCCGCAGCTCGGAGCCGCCCGCGATGAAACGCACGATCGCCTCGGCGACTTCGAGCGAGACGAGCTTGCCGCCCGGCTTCACCACGGCGGAGAGCGCCTGCTCGCCCGTCATGCGGGCGAGCCGCATCCGGTTCTGCGTGATCGAAGGCATCACGTCCTTCAACGCCTCGAGATGCGCCAGGTAATCCTCGCGCAGCGCAATCAGGATCCGGTAATCGCTGCGCGTGAAATCGAATCGTTCGGCGGCGGATTCGTCCTGCTCTATTCGCGCTTCGAGCGCCTTGGGCGCGCGGTTCTCGACGAGATCGGCCAGGTCCTCGATGAATTCCGCGGCGCGCTTGCGCCCGAAATCGTCGGTTTGCGCAAGCGTGAAAATTTCCTCGAACTGGTCGAAGATCAGCAGCGGGATGAGCGTCTTGCCGGACGCGTCGTGCAGGATGTCGTCGCGATGGTGCAGGAACTCCCACAGCGACTCGCCGGCCACCGCGACGCCGGTTTGCGTCCACTGGCCGGATTCCTGCGTCGCGCGGAAGATCGCCTGCTTGATCTGCTCGGAGGGCGGCGGCGATTCGCGCGAATAGTCGATGCGCACATAGACGGGCGAGTAGCCCGTCGGCCGAAGCCACGGCACGATACCGGCGCGCAGGATGGAGGTCTTGCCGAGCCCGGATTGCCCGAACAGCAGCGTCAG
>VBCS01000141.1 GCA_005888955.1 Betaproteobacteria bacterium | reverse complement strand
GCGCGCGTTTGGCTCGATTGCCTGCGAAGTCTAGCAAGCGATGACTCGAAGTCTCTAGACCAAAAGACTTAACGGAACGATTGCTGCACGTGGCGCGCTAACTTGGTGCACCAGCGCGGGATCGCCGCGTCACCGCGGTGCAAGGTCGATGTCGAATGCGCCGTTGTCGGCGCAAAGCAAACATACAAACCTTTGATGTACAGAGATATTTCGGCTTGGCATAGCTTGTGCTGAACGTCGGAATGGTTAGCCACGTCCAGTCGTTCAAACAGGGGAATCGCCGTGTCGATCAAGAACTGTCTTCTTCCCGCTATCGCCGCTGCCAGCATTGTCGTGGCCAGCGCACAGGCCCAGACCACGCCGCCGGCGACGCCGGAGGCAAAACCTGCCGAAACTGCGGCGCCTGCTCCGCCACCGCCAATTTTCTCCATCTGGGGCTTCGACCTGACCGGTCACGTCGACGTCGGTTATTCGTACCTTTCCGGCGCGGGGAAATTCGTCAGCGGTGCGAACGATCGCGTTTTCGACTACAAGCACGACTCGGTCTACTTTCACGCGTTGGATCTCACCTTTACCAACACGCCCGATAACGGCTGGGGCGGATTGGTCGATGTCACGATCGGCAAGGACGCCGACGCCATCGCCGCGTACGGCACGATCAGCAAGAGCAAGGGTCCGGCCAACGGTGCGAATCACTATGTCGATCCAACGCAATTCTATGTTTATTACGGCGCGGCACCATTCAGCATCATCGCGGGCAAGTACGTGACCAACGCCGGCGCGGAAGTCATCAAGAGTGATGGCGATACCAATTACTCGCGATCGATTCTGTTCGGCTACGCCATTCCATTTACCCATACCGGGGTGCGAGCAACGTACAAAGTCAACGACGCGTTGACCGTGCTCGGCGGCGTCAACGAAGGGTGGGATGCCTTTGAAAGCCCCAGTCACAACGCTACGGTGGAGCTTGGCGGAACATTTACACCGACAAAAACCGTATCGATTGTGGCCTCCTACTACGGCGGCAAAGAGCTGGTCACGAACTATCCGAAGAGCGCCGCAAAGGGAACCCGCAACTTGTTCGACATCGTCGGAACATTTAACGCAACCGATCAGCTCACGTTCATCCTCAACTACGACTACGGTGATCAGGAGCAGGCAGCCGCCAATGGCGGCAAGGCCAAATGGCAAGGTATTGCGGGTTATGCCAACTATCAAATCAACGACCAGTGGCGACTGTCGTTGCGCGGCGAATATTTCGACGATAAGGATGGCTATCGAACCGGTGTCGTTCAGAAATGGAAGGAGGCGACCTTGACGCTCGCGTATCTGCCGGCCAAAGAGTGGGAAATTCGAGCTGAAGTACGTGTCGACAGGTCGGACCAATCTGCATTTCTCAAGTCCGACAGTGTCACGCCAACGAGTAACCAGCACTCCGCCGGCGTTGAGGTCTTGTACAAGTTCTAAGAGAGCGTGCTTTTACTCAAGGAGTCCGCATGAAACTGGTCACAGCCATCATCAAGCCGTTCAAGCTCGACGAGGTCAGGGAGGCCCTGTCGGCCATCGGCGTGCAGGGGATCACCGTTACCGAGGTCAAGGGCTTCGGACGGCAGAAGGGGCACACCGAGCTCTATCGAGGCGCCGAATACGTCGTCGATTTCCTGCCCAAGGTCAAGATCGAGGCGGCGATCAAGAACGACTTGCTCGACCGCGTCATCGAGGCTGTCGAGAAAGCCGCCAATACCGGGAAGATCGGCGACGGCAAGATCTTCGTTTTCGACCTCGAACAGGTCGTGCGCATCCGTACCGGTGAAACCGGCGCGGATGCACTCTAAGGGGAACGCCATGAAGCGAATGCTCGCGTTGATCGCCCTGGCCGGCGTCTTCAGCGTATGCGGCAGCGTCCAGGCACAGGACAAGGCTGCAGATCAGAAAGCCGCCACACCCGCGGCGCCCGCACCGGCAGCGACTGCTCCCGCCGCTCCGGCTCCCGAGACCAAGGCGGGCGAAGCGCCCAAGGCGGAGGGAGCCGCTGCTCCGGCCGCCGCGCCCGCCGCACCGACCAAGCCCGAGCTCATCGCCGTCGACAAGATCAACAGCGGCGACACGGCGTGGATGCTCACTTCGACCGCGCTGGTGCTGCTGATGACGATCCCCGGGCTGGCGCTGTTCTATGGCGGCATGGTGCGCAAGAAGAACGTGCTGGCGACGGTGATGCAAAGCTTCGCGATCACCTGCCTCGTAACCGTGCTCTGGGTCATCGCCGGCTACAGCATCGCGTTCATCCCGGGCAGCTCGTTCTTCGGGAGCCTCGACCGGCTGTTCCTGAACGGCATGCTGTTCCAGAAAGAGGCCGGAAAGGTGACGGTGAGTCATCTCGGGACGACGATTCCCGAGTCGGTCTACATGACGTTCCAGATGACATTTGCCATCATCACGCCCGCGCTGATTGCCGGTGCGTTCGCTGACCGCATGAAATTCTCGGCGATGCTCTGGTTCATGGGCCTGTGGTCGCTCTTCGTCTACTCGCCGATCGCGCACATGATGTGGGAGTCGACGAGCGGCCTCTGGGCCACCCAGGGTGTTCTCGACTTCGCCGGCGGCACGGTCGTTCACATCAACGCGGGTATCGCGGGCCTGGTGTGCGCTCTCGTGCTTGGCAAGCGACTCGGCTACGGCAAGGAAGCGATGGCGCCGCACAACCTGACCCTGACCCTCATCGGCGCATCGCTCTTGTGGGTGGGCTGGTTCGGCTTCAACGCCGGGTCGGCGGTCGCGGCCGACGGCCGCGCCGGCATGGCGATGGTCGTCACGCAACTCGCCACCGCGGTCGCCGCGCTCGCGTGGATGTTCACCGAATGGATGGTCAAGGGCAAACCTTCGGTGCTGGGGATCGCCTCGGGCGCCGTCGCGGGCCTGGTGGCGATCACGCCGGCATCGGGCTTCGTCGGTGTCACCGGCGCGTTCGTTATCGGTATCGCCGCGGGCGTGGCCTGCTTCTTCGCGGCGACCACGGTCAAGAAGGCCTTTGGCTATGACGATTCGCTGGATGCATTCGGCGTGCACTGCATCGGCGGTATCGTCGGCGCGATCCTCACCGGATTCTTCAACGTCAAGGAAATCAGCGGCGTGGACGCAGTCATCTGGGTCCAGTTTGCCGCTGTCGGAACGACGCTGGTGGTCAGCGGCGTCGGCAGCTTCATCATCCTCAAGGTCATCGACATGGTCATCGGTCTGCGCGTCTCGGAAGAAGAGGAGCGCGAAGGTCTCGATGTAAGTCTCCACGGCGAACGGGTGGAGTAGGTCCGCAGGTTTTCGTTCGAGCTTGTTTCTCCTCAGTGGCTTACGGGGCGCCCAAAGCGCCCCGTTTTTTCCAGGCGGATGCGGCGGAGGCATTCCGCTACAATCCGCGTCGATACCCCGCGGCAATCGCTTCGTTTCCGTCCGATGATCACGCGCGAATACTGCGAGCTGATGGCGCGCTACAACCGCTGGATGAACGAGCGGCTGTATGCCCTTTGCGCCGCAATGCCCGACGGCGAGCGCAAGCGCGATCGCGGCGCGTTCTTCGGATCGATTCATGGCACGCTCAATCACCTGCTCTGGGCCGACCGCATGTGGCTCGGACGCCTCGTCGGCCCGGTATGCACCCACCCCGCGTTCGGCGCCGACATGTTCGCCAATTTCGACGAGCTCAAGCGCGAGCGCGAGGCAACCGATCAGGTCATGCTGAAATGGGGGAAGAGCGTCTCGGCCGAATGGCTCGCATTGCCCCTGGAATACGCGAGCGTGGTGGACGGCAAGACGCGCCGCTTGCCGAGGGCGATCGCCGTCGTGCACATGTACAACCACGGCACGCACCATCGCGGTCAGCTCACTACGCTACTCAAGCAGGCCGGCATCGATCCCGGCGTCACCGACCTGCCATGGGTTCCCGGAATCGTGCAGATCGTCGACTGAGCGTCGGCTCGCGGCCGCGCGTTCCGCCTTCAGGTCTTCTTTCGCGCGCGGGGATGCGCCTGATCGTAGATCTTCGCCAGATACTGGAAGTCTAGGTGCGTATAGACCTGCGTGCTGGCGATACTCGCGTGCCCGAGCATTTCCTGGACTGCGCGCAGATCGCCCGACGACTGCAGCAGGTGCGAAGCGAACGAATGGCGCAGCATGTGCGGGTGCACGTGCCGGCTGAGACCACGCTTTATTGCCCAGTCCGCGAGACGCCGCTCGATCGCGCGCGGCGCAATCCGGCGCCCGGAGCGCGACAGGAACATCGCGTCGGCATCCCTGACGCTCAGTCCGCCGCGCACCTTCAGCCAAACCCGAATCGCTTCGCGGGCGGCCGCGCCGACAGGGACGATTCGTTCCTTGGAGCCCTTGCCCCAGACGCGCACCTCGCCCGTCGCGAGATCGACCGAGGCGACGTCGAGCCCCGAGAGCTCCGATAGACGCAACCCCGACGAGTACGCGAGCTCGAATAGCGCACGATCGCGGATCGCGAGCGGGTCGTCGCCCTCGATCGTAACCAGCTGCACCGCTTCATCGGGCGAGAGCGCCGCGGGCAGTCGGCGCACCGACTTCGGCGCCTTGAGTCCCGCGCACGGGTCGTCCTTCAGCGCAGCGTCGCGCTCGAGCGCAAAGCGGTAGAACGCGCGCCATCCGGAAAGCATGCGCGCGAGGCTCCTGCCGGACAGGCCGCGCGCGTGCAGTGCGGCGAGGAATCGGCGCAGCATCGCAGGCGGCAGCGCAGTGAGCGCGGCTTCGCCGGCAAGCGCCTTGAGCACGCCGACATCGCGCAGGTAGGCCTCGCGCGTGCGCGCCGGCTGCGTCGCGAGGTGCTGCGCGTAGGCGGCGAGCAGCGCCTCGTTCGCGCCCGAGCTTGTCATAGCGACCTCGCTAAAGCGCGGCATTCATCGCTGATTCAGGATTGAGGCAGGAACCTCGCCGTCGCCATGCTGGCGAGCTCGGCGAGTCGCGTGAGATAGGTCGTGCCCAGCCCGGCGTAAAAGCGTCCGGGGATCTCGCTGCCCAG
>VBCS01000140.1 GCA_005888955.1 Betaproteobacteria bacterium | reverse complement strand
GAGACGGTAGGTGCGGGCGTTGGACGCATTGAGCACGCGGAAGCGATAGACGCGCGTGGAGACATCGAGATACGGGCACGCGCTGCCGTTGACGCATATGCTGTCTCCGAGAAATCCGTGCATGCGGTCTGCATCGCCGGCCGAGTAATCGCGCCCGGTGCGCCGGTCCTGCAGCACGAGAGGAATTTCGGTCTTGCCAGGCGTCAAGGCGAGTGCCGCGCGAAGTTTTCCCTCATCGGCATCCGCGATCTCGAGCAGGCCGAACATGCCGCGGTAGGCCTGGCCGGCGGTCAGGCCGTGCGGGTGGGGGTGGTACCAGTACAGCGCGCCGCGATTGCGCACGTCGAAACTATAGGCATAGCGCTCGCCCGGCGCAGCGAGCACCGTACCCGCACCGTCGTTGCGCGTGTCGACCGCGAGCCCGTGCCAGTGCACGATCGTCGCTTCGCCGATCGCATTGACGAGCTCCACGCGCACGCGCTGTCCGGCACGCAGCACGAGCGTCGGGTTCACGTAGTCGCGCCCGCGAAAGCTTGCGACATAAGCCTGCGAGAAGCCCGCTGGAGCGTCGTCGCCGGGCTTGAGCGCCACAGCGCGCAGCGTCAGCGTCTCCTCGCCGAGGACAAGGCGCCCCAGGAAGCCGCGCTCGCCCGGGACGAACAGCGGCTGGCCCTGGTCGCCGACGCCACACCAGTCGGCCTGTGGTGATGTCGCTCCGGCGCCCGCATGATCGGGCCGAGCGTTCGGGGGCAGCGCGCCGAGCGCAACGCCTCCCAGGGTCTTCAGGAAATTGCGGCGGGTCAGGGACATCGATCAAATCAGCGGATCGCTACGCCCCACGGCAATTCGCCCACCGGGACATCGGCGATCTTGGTATTGGTCTCCGTGTCGATCACCGCGACGGCGTTGGACCGGCCGCAGGCGACGTAGAGCTTGCGGCCGTCGGGCGTGATCGCCATGTTCCACGGTCGCTTGCCGACGGGGATTTTGGCGACGATTGCGTTGGTCGCGGTGTCGATCACCTGCACCGTTCCCTCGCCGCCTGAGCTCACGTAGACGCGTTTGCCGTTCGGGTGAACGGTGACGCCGTTCGAGCGGCTGCCCGCCTTGATCCGGGCGATCACCTCGCCGCTGGCGACGTCGAAAACGTTGACGGTGTCCGCGTTCTCGGCGGCGACGTAGGCGCGACTGCTGTCGGGCAGGAAGCCGATGCCGCGCGGCCGGTCACCGACCTTGACCGACTTGACCACTTCGCGTTTGGCCAGGTCGATGATATCGACGCTGTCGGCTTCTTCACTGCTGACGTAGAGCCATTTGCCGTCGGGGCTGAACACCGCGTGCTCGGGATTCTTGCCGCGCATCTTGATGCGCTGCGCGATCGTGCCCGACGCCGCGTCGATCAGCAGCACCTGGTCGTCTTCCTCGATCGCCGCCGACAACCACTTGCCGTCCGCCGAGAGATAGATCGCCTCGGGCGAGTTGCCGAGCGGCGTCGTGGCGACGACCTCACGTTTGCCGAGATCTATCGTGATGAGCGCATTGGCGGCCTGATCGCTGATGAACAACCGCGATCCATCCAGCGATACCGCGATCCCGCGCGGTTTCTGCGCGAGTTTGAGCGTCGCGGTGACGCGATCGGTGGCAGTGTCAATGACCGAGATCGACGCGGAGCCCTCGTTGGGCACGTACGCGAAAGGCGCCGCCGCCGCGGTGGCGGCCCATGCGGCTGCAAGTGTGACAGCGAAGCGACTCAACCCTCGCACTGCACTTCTCCTTGCATCGAGTTGGAAGCCGCGCGAACGATCGGCTATGCTACACGACTTTGCCCGCGCGCCCACCGGAGCAATTTCCCATGGAGAGCAGCAACCGTTGCGACGAGGGCCGCGACCGTATGCGCGCGCTTGTTCTGTTCGCCGCAGGCTGGAGCGCCGTCGCCGCGGCGCAGATCCCGCAGCGGATTGATCCGCTCGTCGTCACTGCGACACGGACCGAGGAGCGGGCCTTCGATTTGCCGGTCGCGATCGACAGCATCGATGCCGCGCAGATCCAGCGCAACCAGTTGCAGGTCAATCTTTCCGAATCGCTGTCGCGCGTTCCTGGCATCGTCGTCGCGAACCGCTGGAACTACGCCCAGGACCTCCAGGTTTCGGCGCGCGGTTTCGGCGCGCGAGCCAACTTCGGTGTCCGCGGCATCCGGCTGTATCAAGACGGCATACCGGCGACCATGCCCGACGGGCAGGGTCAGACGGGAAGCTTCAGCCTGGTGTCGACGCAGCGGATCGAGGTCCTGCGCGGACCGTTCTCGAC
>VBCS01000139.1:5060-9017 GCA_005888955.1 Betaproteobacteria bacterium | reverse complement strand
CTCGTAGTCTTCGCGCGGCAGCAGGAACATCCGGTATTCGCCCGCCTCGCCCTCGCCGCGCACGATACCGCCCAGCATGTTCCACGCGGCAGGATCGACGCCGCTCGAGAACGGCCAGCGCCCGCTCAGGCGATAACCCCCGGGCGCGCGAGTTGCCTTTCCCGCGGGGAACACCATCGATGAGGCGATCAGTACCGCGGGATCCGCGCCCCAGATCTCGTCCTGACATGCGGGCGGCCAGAACGCGAGCATCCAGTGATGCACCGCATAATTTGCCCAGTTCCAGGCGGTCGAGCCGCAGCCCCGCGCGAGCTCCGAGCCGACGTCGATCAGCACGACCCAGGGGAGCTCGGATCCGCCAACGCGCCGCGGCTGCAGCACGCGCATCAGGCCGGATTCGTTGAGCTCGCGAATCGACTCGTCCGGGCAGCGACGCAAGTCGTCGGCAAGGCTCGCGCGCTCCTTGAGGCGCGGCACCATCGCACGTGCCCGCGTCACCGCCTCGTCGGGCGTGAGAACGGGCGCCGCAGTGCGGGCTACGACTTCGGCGGACAACGGCGCCTCAGGCGGCAGCGGCGGCGGTGTTTTGCGCTTGCGGCGCCTCGGATGCCGGAAAATTGAGCTCGATGGTGACGCCGTTGGGATCCTTGATGAACACCTGGTGCAATCCAAGCGTGGGCACCGTGCGTTCGAAAAAGCTAACGTTGCTGCGACCGCACCGTTCGAGCATCGCGGCACGGCCGGTCACGGCCAACGCGATGTGGTCCAACGCACCGGTGCTGCCCTTGAGCGTGTCGGGATCCCTGTAGCCCACCGTGTCGATGAGGCCCTGCGGATCGTCGGGATCGACACCCATGACATGCACGATGCCGTAGTTGCCGCCGGCATGGTCGAGGTCCGCCGGAGGCTTACCGTTGTAGAGCCAAAGTCCGGGAAAGGGAAAAGCCGGACGCGGCCCGACTGTCAGGCCGATGATCTCCGTGTAAAACTTCCGCGACGCCTCGACGTCGAGGGTGCGGATCGAATAGTGATCGATGCGCTTGATTTCCATCGGGTCCTCCTAGCTCGTCGGTACGAATGCATTCGCGTTCATCTTTCTTCGGGCTTCGCTGCTGGCCGAGTGAATTCGGCCCTACGAAAACCCAACGCCTTTCGTACGTGCGACTAATTCGCACGTTCCCGTTCGGTGCAGCGCCGCAGGCCGAACGAATCCGGCCCTGCGACTCCTAACCTAGCGGCGGCCCCCCAGCGTGTCAAGCGCGGCGCGGAATGATGGGCAGCAACAAATACGAGGCGCGTGCACCGCCGGCGAAAATCGTATTCGTTCCGGTGTTGTAGTCGGCGGCGTAGTGCGTATACGGAGCGCTGCCGACACCGTCGCGCGGCTGGATATCGAGCCGGATGCGATGCCCTTTCTTGAACACCATGCAGGTCGGCCAGATCTCGACCTCGACGCGCACCGGCTTGCCGGGCTCGAGCCATTCGCGCGCGGTGTGCACGTGGTACGGCCGAAACGGCTGCGAAAGCGCGGGGTCAAGCTTGCGGTGCGAGGCGCGGAGCCACCCTTTGGCCACCGGAACCGGCTGGCTCTGCTGGCCCCGCTCGAATACATCGCTGCGGTCCGGCGCGATGTTGCGGATCGTCGCGAAGATATCCATATCCTCGGTGCTGCTCGCCACCCACAGAACCAACACGACCGGGCCCGTCACTTCAGTGTCTTCGCCGAGCGGTTCGGTCTGGAGTGACACGCCCATCTGCGGCAAGCTGCCGGCGAGCGCGGTCGACGTCCAGGAGGCGCTGGCGACGCCGGCCTTGGTCATGCCGCTCGCGGAGTAGGAAACCGCGCTCGCCTTGCGCGGCGCCTCCGTAACCAGCGCCCCAGGCACCGCTTCGTCGCCACCGCGCGCCGGTGGCCGCAGGAAGAACTTGGTCCAGCGCGTGCGCTCGAGCGGCCATTCGTTTTCGAACCGCCATTCGGAATTGCCGTGGCCGCCCTTGCGGATCAGCAGCTTCACCGGCGGTTCGCGCATGATCCCGGTGTCGATCCCCTTCAGCCAATGATCGAAAAACCGCAACTGGTCGAGCCGGCCTTCGGCGGAGTAGAAGGGGTGATAGTGCGTCCCCGCGTGAATGCGCAGTTTCTTGTGCTTCGAGGCGGCGCGCATATAGCCCTCGGTGTTGCCGCGCAAGTGCAGCCCCATCCCGCTCCAGTTGCCTACGCTATAGAGCGGGCAGTCGATGTTTTCCCACGCCGCCTGGCGACCGCGGTACCACTCCCCGTCGAGGTTGTAGCGCATGTACTCCCACACCCACGGCGTCGCGAACGCGTCGGGAGACGTCGTTTGCGGCTTGCCCAGCAGGTGGTGCGCCATGTGGTTGTTGTACCAGTTGACGACGAACGTGAACGAGAAGATACCGCCGTGATAGGCGAAGTCGCGGTACATGTCGGCCGCGCCCTCCCACGGGATCATGGCCTTGAGCGACGGTGGCCTGAGGCCGGCGACCAGCCACTGCGTCATCGCGAAGTACGAAACGCCGTTGGTACCGACGCGGCCGTTGCTCCACGGTTGCCGGCCGGCCCATTCGATGGCGTCGTAGAAGTCCCGCGCTTCTATGGGCGACCAGGGGTCGGTGCGCCCGGGCGACTTGCCACTGCCCCGGCTGTCGACGCGCAAGGCAACGTAACCGCGCGGCACCCACCACAGCGGATTCACCGTCTCCCAGTTCATGTGCGGATTCGGTTCCTCCTCGAGATCGGCGGGAGGCACCCACAGCTTGTCTTTCTGATACGAACCGAGGTTGATGATGACGGGGAAGCGCGCTCCCGATCGGGGACGGAAGACGTCGGCCTTGAGCCCCGCGCCGTCGCGCATGGGGATTTCGAGGTCCTTCTCGACGATGAGATCGTGGCGCGGCTGCGATGCGCGCTGGCGAGGTTTGGCCAACCGCTGCTCCGCCAGGTCGTTACTCGATCTTGACCTTGTTGTCGCGGACGAATTCCGACCAGACCTGCGTCTCGGTGCGAACCTGCTCGGTGAATTCCTGCGGTGACCTCGAAACCGCGACGGTCATCAGTTGTTGCGCAAGCATTTCTTTCATTTCAGGTCGCGACAGCACGGCTACAACCGCCGCGTACAACTTGTCGACGGTGGGCTTCGGCGTTGCCGCCGGTGCGAACAGTCCCTGCCAGGCGTTGGTGCCGACGCGTCGGCATCGTCGTGGCGAGCACTTTCAGCCGCCCGGCCTTGACCTGCTCGATGGTCGAGGCGAGGTTAATGAACGCAACTTGGACTTCGCCGGTCATCAGCGCCGGTAGCATTTGCGCCGCGCCGCCCTTGTACGGAATGTGCGTCGCCTCGATGCCCGCGGCTTTCAACAGCCGCAGCATGTCGAGCTGCGGGTACGTGCCGAGCCCGGCGGATGCATAGTTGAGCTTGCCCGGATTGCGCTTGGCCCACTCGATCATCTCGGCCACCGAGTTCGGTGGAAACGACGGAGCCGCCACGACGACGTGCGGGATCTCGACCAGCTTCGAGATGCCGACGAGATCGCGCGACGGCCGCGTCTGCAGCACGGCGGCGAATGTGCTTTCGTTGATCGCGTTGGTGGAAACGTTGCCGACGAGCAAGGTATAACCGTCGGGCGCCGCCTTCGCGGCTGCCTCGAGCGCGATGTTGCCGGAAGCGCCGGCGCGATTGTCGACCACGAACGGTTGGCCCAGCACTTCCTGCAGCTTGGGCGAAAGGTGGCGGGCAATGATGTCCGTGGCGCCGCCGGGCGCATAAGGGATCAGCATCTTGACCGGTCGATTCGGATACGAGTCGGCGGATTGCGCCAGCGCCGCGAGCGGCAGCAGCGCGCCAATCCCAACAAGGGCGAAGAACCGCGACGCGCGCGAAAATCCGGATGGCCGATCTGGTCGAACGGAAGCGATTCGATCCATATTTTTCCTCTCGG
>VBCS01000139.1:0-4978 GCA_005888955.1 Betaproteobacteria bacterium | reverse complement strand
GGCATCAATCTTCCTGACGCGAGGACGCCGCAGCGTTTGTGCGCGATCTCGCGGACCGGTACCATCCGCAGAGCGGTCCACGCCGGAAAAAACGACGGACTGCGGGCGAACGAGGGGTGAGCCGATGAGCGACGTTCCACAGGATCGCCACGACCACGCGCGGTCCCGGAGTCGCACGCGCCGCGCGGTCGATACGCACGCCCACTGGTATCCCGCGGACTGGCTGAAACTGTTCGAGCGCGACGGTGCCGCGGAAGGCGCGCGGCTCGAACACACCGCCACCGGCTACACCATTCGCACCGAAAGAATCGTCAACGCCTTCGACGAGCAGTTCGTCGATCTGGGCTTGCGCCTCGAAGGCATGGACCGGCAGCGGATCGATGTCCACGCGTTGTCGCTCACCGCGCCGATGGTTTATTGGGCGTCGCCGGGATTCGGACTTGCGCTCGCGCAAGCGTACAACGACGCGGCGACGGCGGCGCACGCCCGGCATCCGCAGCGATTCGTGGGGCTCGCCATGCTGCCCATGCAGGCACCCGATCTCGCGCTCAAGGAACTCGAGCGCGCCGCCAAGCTGCCGGGCATGCGCGGAATGTACCTCGCCACCCATGTCAACGGCATCGATCTGGACGATCGGCGGTTTTGGGATGTATATGCAAAAGCGGAGGAGCTCGACTGGCCGGTTTTTCTGCACCCGATCGACACCATAGGCCGCGACCGGACGACGCGTTATTACCTGCGCAACCTCCTCGGCAATCCCTACGATACCGGTGTCGCGGCCGCGTCGCTGATCTTCGGCGGAGTGCTGGACGCGTTTCCGAAGCTCGAGGTCAACCTGCCGCACGCGGGCGGGACGTTCCCGTGGCTCATCGGCCGCCTTGACCACGGCACAAAGGTGCGTCCCGAACTGCGCCACATGAAAAGATTGCCCAGCGCATACCTGAGGCGCTTCACCTACGACACGATCGGGCACAACGACCAGATCAACTACAACCTGATCCGCATGGTCGGCGCGGACCGCGTCGTATTGGGCAGCGACTACTGCTTCGACATGGGACTCGCGGACCCATTGGGCGATGTCGAGCGCCTCGACGCGCTCAGCGCCGCCGAGCGCGACCTGATCATCGGCGAGACGGCCGTGAAACTATTGCGACTGTAGCCCGGGCCGAGTGGACGAACCGCTATCCCGGGCATCGCGCTCCGCGCTCAACCCGGGCTACGTCTGCAAACCCGCCGCCTTGACGCCGCTCACGGCGCATTCTTCGTCGCGATCCGATGTGTCGCCGCTTATTCCAATGGCACCAAGGACGTTTCGTGCTGTGTCGTAGATGAGAATGCCGCCGGCTGCGGGCACCAGCCGGCCCTGACTCACCGCCGCCAGAGCGCCGACGAAAGCCGGAACCTTCTGCGCCCGCTCCGCGAGCTCCCGGCTCGAGAATCCCATACCCAGCGCGCCCCACGCTTTCCCGCGCGCGATGTCCGCGCGCAGAATTCCCGAACCGTCCTGGCGCTTCAAGGCAATGTCATGCCCTCCCGCATCGAGCACGACGACGGTGAGCGGCGCGCAACCCATCTCGATCGCCTTGGCGAGCGCAGCGTCGATCGCTCTAACCGCCTGCTCCAGGGATAGTCCTGTCATTTGAAATCCCGTTTCACGATAGATCGGTGTGCGATCACTTGCTCTCATGCTCCGCGCAGGTATAGCGAAACCAAGCGCGACAAGGCCGCAGGCGATCGCGTCACGGCTCCGGCGACTTCCCGGCAAGCCAGGCTCTGCCGCGCGCATAGAGTCGCTCGACCTCGGGCCCTTGCAGCGTCGGCATGTCGCGCTTGACCGTAAAGCCGATCCGGGTCTGGACATACGCGAGGTGGCGGTAGCCCTCGGGAAACTCGCCGAGGAGCTTCGCGTCCAGGCGCAGCAACGCGCCGGGGTCGACGGGATCGAGCCGGTCCTTTTCGTAGATCGGCTGCCGCAGAACAATCGCCCAGACATCGTTGCGCTTGGCGAAGAAATCGTAGAACCGTCCGGTGCAGACCACATCGCAGGCGATGGCGTCGACCTCCGCGCGCTGCGAAATCGTCATCTTGGTCTGCGCGATCGCGCGGTCGTCGGCGACGTCGATCGACGATCCGCCGAGGAAATGGAGGATGCTCACGCCTCTGTTCCATCCCTCGCGGCTTACCTCGATGAAGCGCTCCACCGGTCCCTGGAACCACGTCGCCATCATCCTGCCGTCGGGATGCCAGACGCTGCGGAAGCGGTTCCAATCGCCGGCGTCGCGCCACACCGCCCAGTTCTCCACGACCTCGCGAATGCGCAGCCGGTCGATCATCGCGGAATCCATCTGCCCGTCGCGAGTCACGATTGCCGCAGCTACTTCCCCGGGTCCTTCACGTCGGGAAACTTGTCGAACTCGATGTTGTAGAGGATGCCGTCGACTTTCTCGACGCGGCGGATATACACCGTCTGCACGATATCGCGCGTTTCGGGATCGATCATGATCGGACCGCGAGGACTCATGAGCTTCATCCCCTTGAGCGCGCCGACGAAGGCTTCGGGCTCGGTCGATCCGCCCGTCTTCTTGAGCGCCTCGGCGATCGCCGCCATGCCGTCGTAGCCCGCGCAGGCCATGAAATTGGGGCGGAGCTTCGTGCCGTTGGCCTCGACATAGGCTTTGAGAAAGGCCTTGTTCTCGGGCGAATCGTGCGCCGCGGAATAGTGGAAGCTGGTGATCAAGCCGAGCGTGGGCTCGCCCATCGCCTGCAACACGCCGTCGTCGGTGAGATCGCCGGTGGCGATGATGCGGATGCCGGCCTGCTTGAGACCGCGTTCCTCGTAACCCTTGATGAACGCGATCGTCTGGCTGCCCGGCGGAAGAAAGACGAAGACCGCTTCAGGCCGGGTGTCCTTGACGCGCTGCAGGAACGGCGCGAAGTCGGCATTGACGAGCGGCGTCCGGACGCTGTCGACGATCTGGCCACCCGCAGCCTTGAACGCCTTGATGAACGTCGTCTCGGCGTCGACGCCGGGGCCGAAGTCGGACACCAGCGTGAAGGCCCGCTTGATGCCGTTTTTCGCCGCCCACTGCGCGATCGGTTGCGTGTCCTGCGGCAGCGTATGCGAGACGCGCACGATATAGGGCGAGCGCGTCGTGATGACGGAAGTCGCCGCGTTCATGATCACCATCGGCTTTTTCGCTTCGGCGGAAACCGGCGCTACCGCGAGCGCGTTGGGCGTCAGGCCGAAGCCGGCGAGGAGGTCCACCTGGTCGCGTGTGATCAACTCCTGCGCCAGGCGCTTTTCAGCTTGAGGTACGCCTTCATGCCGCCGACGATCTGCGCACCGTAATCGGCGAACGGGCCGGAGAATTCGGCGACCACGCCGATCTTGACCGTACCTTGCGCGAGCGCCGCACCCGCGCCGAGCAGCAGTATCGCGGTAAGCGCGCATCGAGCCCAGCGCAGCATGTCTTTCATCGCGGATTCTCCGTCGGCGCTTCCTCGCGCCACAATCCCAGCGCCTTCTGCACCGGCCGGTCGGAATAGCTGAACAGCACCGCTTCCTCGTCGGCGTGGTGCGAGACCCTGCACCACGACGGCACCACGAAAATATCGTGCGGCTCCCACTCGAACACGCTCTCGCCGACGCGGCTTTCGCCGCGGCCTTCGACGATGCAGTATACGGTGCCGTCGGTGGCGCGGTACGGCAGTCCCTGGAAGCCGGCCGGCAAAAGCTGGATGAACGCGCCGATCGTGGGCATCGGGTAGCCTCCGGTCGCGGGATTCGAATACTGCATTTTCAGCCCGTGACTCGCGTGCGGCGCGCCATGGCCGCGAAGCCGCTCCAGCGCCTCCCGGCAGCGCGCATACGGGTAGGTGAAGATCGGCGTCGTGCCCGAGCTCACCGCGTAATCGAGCGGAAGCATGTTCGCGCCGAAACGCGCCAGCGCGTCGCCTTCGGGCCGGGTGACGGGCTGGAGCTCCCGCGGATAGCGTTCGGCGAACCCCGCATCGAAGAACGCCACCATCGGGATGTCGAGACCGTCGAGCCAGATCACAGGCGCATCGCCCGGATTGCCGTGGTCGTGAAACGTCCACGACGGTGTGATGATGAAGTCACCCGGATGCATCGTCGTGCGCTCGCCGTCGACCGCGGTATAAGCGCCTTCGCCTTCGACCACGAAGCGCAGCGCGGATTGGGTGTGCCGATGGCTGGGCGCGACTTCGCCGGGAAGAATGAGCTGCAGGCCCGCGTACAGGCTGTGGGTGATCGACGAGGCGCCGCGCAGGCCCGGGTTCTCCAGGACCAGCACACGGCGCTCGGCTTCGCGCGCGCTGATCAAGTGCCCGGCCTCCGTCAGATACGGGCGCACCTGCCGGTAGCGCCAGAGCGCGGGGACGCAGGCCGGCGAGGGATGCGGCGGCACCAGGTTGCCCAGAACCTCCCACAGGGGCGTGAGGCTGTCCTTGTCGATGCGCTCGTAGAACGCCTTGCGTTCGTCGGTGAGCTCGGTTTTCGCGAAGAGCATGGCCTAAAGTCCTCCAGGTGCGGATTTTCTCACCTACCGGAAGCGCTGCACATAGTCGGGAGCCGAGAAAATCCAGTCCAGCGCGTCGTAATAGCGCTCGGCCGGCCGGCCCTGGTAGATGTCGTTACGCACCCGCCGGGACACACCGTCCGCGTGATAGAGAAGCCCCAGCATCCGCGACGAAATCTGCACCCGCGACGCACGCACGAGGCGCAGCGCCTGGTAGCGCTGGAACGCCGCCGCGAAATCGCCGTCGGCGGCATCGGCGGCCGCCGCCAACGCGATCGCGTCTTCCATCGCCATCGCGGCGCCTTGGGCAAAGTACTGCAGCATGAGGTGCGCAGCATCGCCGAGGAGTGTCACCGGACCCAGGCTCCAGTTCTCCACCGGTTCGCGGAAGCGCAGCATCCAGCGCCGGAAGGCTTTGGGAACGCGCAGCAGCGCAAGCG
>VBCS01000528.1 GCA_005888955.1 Betaproteobacteria bacterium | reverse complement strand
AGTTCGGGGAATTCTCCGACCATTTTCGTAAGCAGGTCAGCCTTGGCGAGATACGCGGCGCGATCCACCAAGCTCGCGTTGGCTCCGGTCCTGTCCGCGATAAATCGAGCAATCGCCCGCACGCGCTGTACACGGTCTAGCTGGCTCCCGAGCTTGTTGTGATAGACGACATCCACGAGCTTGGGCACTCGACTGGCTAGAGTTTGCTTGCGGTCTTGATCGTAGAAAAACTTGGCGTCGGCAAGCCTTGCTCTCAGGACGCGCTCATTACCATGGATGATCGGCTCGGGATCGTGAGGATCGATGTTACTGACCAATAGGAAACGGTTCTGGAGCGTGCCGCCGGCATCGGCCAACGCGAAATAGCGCTGGTTGCGTTGCATCGTGAGAATGAGGCATTCCGCCGGTACGTTGAGGAACATAGGGTCGAATCCGCCCGTGTAGACCTTGGGCCACTCGACGAGCGCAGTCACTTCGTCAACCAACTCGTCCGGCATAATGACTTTTGCGCCCATGGCAGCGAGTGCTAGCTCCGCGACAATCTTGGCGCGGCGCTCGGCAAAGCTCGCGACGACTTTGCCCTCCGCGGCAAGCGTCGGCGCGTAGGCCTCGGCGGTCGCAATCTCGATTTCGGCGCGGACGAGGAAGCGGTGGCCGCCCGTTATACGTCCCGCTTCGAGCCCAAGCGCGGAGACCGAGACGACGTCGGCACCGTGAAGCGCGACCAGCCGATGAACGGGACGCACAAATTTGACGGTTGCGCCATTCGGCCGCTGATAGCTCATCATTTTGGGAATCGGAAGCTTGGAAATGGCATCGTCGAGGGCGACTTGCAGACCCTGCATAAGACTCGCACCGGGAATTGTCATTTCGACGATCGCGTACTCCACATTACCTTCTAAGGTGCGCTGCACGTTCCCGACAAGGACGCTTGCCCTACCAGGCTCTTTGTCTAGCCGCTTGAGCAAGGCGGGGCTCGGCTTTCCGTCGGTATTGAACGCGACCTTCGCGGGCATGAGTTTGATGCGCTGGGTTCGATCCTGCGCCTTGGGCAGCACCTCCGTAACCAATACGGCGAGTCTACGCGGAGTGGCAAATGCGATAACGCCACGCGGGTCGCGGAGCTTCAAGTTGGCTTTAACCAAGCCGTTCAGAATCCGATCGGCAAAGACCTCTCCAAGCGCCTTTAGTGCCTTCGGCGGCAACTCTTCGGTGAGCAACTCGACGAGCAGCGTCGCCGTCGCCGCGGTGCTCATGCGGCGCTCCGGCGCAGGTCGGAGGGAAGCATCGGAAATCCCAACGCTTCGCGCGACTCGACATACGCCTGGGCGACCAGCCGCGATAGCGTGCGGATACGGCCGATGTAAGCCGCGCGCTCGGTCACCGAAATGGCGCCGCGCGCGTCGAGCAGGTTGAACGTGTGCCCAGCCTTCAGGATCATCTCGTAGCCGGGTAGCGGCAGCTTGGCTTCCAGCAGCCGTTTTGCTTCGCTTTCGTAGAACGCGAACAGCTCGAACAGCTTCGGCACGTTCGATCGCTCGAAGTTGTACGTCGACTGCTCCACTTCATTCTGGTGGTAGACGTCGCCGTAGGTCAGCACGTGTTGCTCGCCGTTTTCGTCCCAGGTCGTCCACACGAGGTCGAACACGTTTTCCTTGCCCTGCAGGTACATTGCGAGCCGCTCGAGGCCGTAGGTGATCTCGCCGGTGATCGGATTGCAGTCAAGGCCCCCGACCTGCTGGAAATAGGTGAATTGCGTGATCTCCATTCCGTTCAGCCACACTTCCCAGCCCAAGCCCCACGCACCGAGCGTCGGGTTCTCCCAGTCGTCCTCGAC
>VBCS01000138.1 GCA_005888955.1 Betaproteobacteria bacterium | reverse complement strand
ATGCCGAGCTTGTCCATCGCGCCGACGAAACCAAAACCGTCGATGATCACGCCGATCGAACCGATCAGGCTCGCCTTGTTGACGTAGATCTGATCCGCTGCAACGGCGACGTAATATGCACCCGAAGCGCAGACTTCCTCGACCACGGCGTAGATCGGCGTGGCAGGATATTTCGCGCGCAGCCTGCGGATCTCGTCGTTGA
>VBCS01000137.1 GCA_005888955.1 Betaproteobacteria bacterium | reverse complement strand
TCCGAGAATGCGCCGATCGCGAGGAGCAGCGTCGCGAACAGGAACGCGAACGTGAGCAGCTTGAAGAAGATGCCCCACCGCCTCGCGCGCTTCTGCTCGCGCAATCCTTCGGTGGCTAGCCGCTCGATGACGCCGTGTTCCCAATGTTCGTCGGCCATGATTCAATCCTCGCCGCAGTAGACGCCGCCGTCGTGTTCGCGTACCGCGACGACTGCCAAACTTGCCCCGCAACACGGCCCATCGACGCAGACCCCGCTGGCCGGTTCGTAGAGCGCGCCATGCGTGGCGCAGATCAAGTATAGCCGCTCCGCGTCGAAGAACTCACCGGGATTCCAGTCGAGCTCCGATGCTTGATGTCGGCATTCGTTGACGTAGGCGTGGACGCTGCCACGAAAGCGGATCGCAAACGCCGGTAACGAACCGCCGGCGCGGCGCACTTCGAAGCGCACGCCCGCGCCACCGTCGACGAGCGCATCGCTCGCGCAGATCAGGCGTTCGCCCTGAGCCACGACGCGAGCTCCGCGACCGACGCCACCGTCGCGAGTGGCGAGAGATCCGCCAGGCCGGCCAGGGTGTGCGCGCCGTAGGTGACCGCCAGAGCCCTCGCCCCGGCGTTGCGCGCAAGCTCCAGGTCGTGCGTCGTATCGCCGATCATCAGCGTCTCGACGGCATCGACGCCGCAACGGTCCATCAAATTGAGCAGCATGTCGGGGTGCGGTTTGGGAAATCCCTCGTCGGCGCAGCGCGAAGCGACAAAGCGATGCGCGAGTCTTTGCTGCGCCAGCGCGCGCGTCAAGCCGACGCGTGTCTTGCCGGTCGCGATCGCGAGCTGGAAGCCGCGTGCGTCGAGCTCATCGAGCATCTCGCGCGTTCCTCCGAACAGCGGGATTTCCGGATCGCGCGCGAGATAATGCTCGCGATAGCGCTCGGACAGGCGCGGATACTCTGCGCTCGGCAGCGTCGGCGCGATGCGACGCAGCGCGTCGGCGAGCCCGAGACCGATGACAAAGCGCGCCGCAGCGTCATCCGGCGCCGGGAGATCTAGATCGCGGCACGCCTGCTGGAGCGCGCCGGCGATGATCGCGGTCGAATCGGCAAGTGTGCCGTCCCAATCGAAAACGAGTAACCGAAACAGACGCGGGGTGGGAAGCCTATCCATCGCCATCGCCATCGCGGTGCTGCGCTTCGTCAAGGCGCGCGACGAATTCCGCGAGATCCGGCGGCAATGGCGACTCGACGGTCAACACTCGTTTTTCAGTCGGATGCGGCAGCGACAATCGCCACGCGTGCAGGAACATCCGCTTCAAGCCCTGTTTCGCGAGCGCCCTGTTCCAGGCAAAGTCGCCGTACTTGTCGTCGCCCGCCAGCGGAAACCCGAGATGTGTCAGATGTACGCGGATCTGATGCGTGCGCCCGGTGGCGAGCTCGGCTTCGAGCAGGCTCAACGGCGGTGCGGCATTGGCCCAGACGCGCCGCCGGTAGAACACGGTGCGCGCCATGCATCCGCTCGCGTGCTCGACGCGCACGTGGTGCTCGCCGCCGCCGGTCACGAACTTGGCCAGCGGCAGCTCGACCCGGCGCTTCGCGTCGCGCCAGCGACCCTTGACCAGCACGAGATAACGCTTGTCCGCGTGGCCCTCGCGTAGCGTTGCATGCAACGCGAGGAGCGCCGCGCGCCTTTTCGCCACCAGCAGGACGCCCGAGGTATCGCGGTCCAGGCGGTGCACGAGCTCGAGAAACCGCGCCTCGGGGCGCGCCGCGCGCAAGCGCTCGATCAAGCCGAAACTGATCCCGCTGCCACCGTGGACGGCCAGTCCGGAGGGCTTGTCGATGGCGATAAGTGCCTCGTCTTCGTAGAGGATCGGCAGCGCGATCGGCCGCGCCGGGAGCGGCCGTGGGAGGGCCTGCGGCGCGGCGATGCGGACCGGGGGGATACGGAGGTCGTCGCCGACGGCGAGACGGGTGTCGGGGCGGACCCGCCGGCGATTGACCCGAACCTCGCCGCTGCGCAGGATCCGGTAGATGTGGCTCTTGGGTACCCCTTTGAGGACGCGGAGCAGGAAATTGTCGACGCGCTGACCCTCGCCCGCCTCGTCAACGGCAAGATGATTCACAACATCCTTGCTTAAACCGTTCATTTCCTTATAATTGTCTCAGGCAACAACGAGCGGCAGGATTATTCGGGAGCGGCAACAGGCACACCCGATTATCATCGCTTGCGGCGGTCTGCAATGACGGCCGCAGCGTCCCCCCGTTGCGCTCCGTCAGGGGCAATGAGGTTAAATCGGCTCACCGTCCGGGCCTTGCGACCCGGAAAAGTAGCGATGTTAATGGAAGAGCGCAGTCTCCGCACCGGCCAGACGCCGGAGTGACGCGGCCCGACGCGCGGCGCGCAAATACAGACTCTAGCGCAACGAATTCTGCATCCGACTGCACCGGCCGGTGGCCCCGTGAGGATCCCCGGCGTGCGTGGCGCGAATAGCGCCTCGCCGCGCAGTCGCCAGACCGTTTGAGCGACAACGCAAAGAACAGCAACCACGCTCCCGAGACCGGCCTCTCTCCGGCACCCGCAGGGTGCCCATCCGATCCCTCGTAGCCCGGCAGCCAACGCTGCCCGCGTGGCCGTACCTGCCTTTTTCGCCTTCGCCCGCCGCAAGCTAGAACCGGCGCCCGATCGTTTCGGGCGTCGTCCGCTGCACCCGTCTGGCCCGAGCGCAACCGCGCCGGGGAAATACCACATGAAACGCATGCTGTTCAACGCCACCCAGGCGGAAGAGCTACGGGTGGCGATCGTCGACGGCCAGAAGCTGATCGACCTCGACATCGAATCCGCGAGCAAGGAACAACGCAAGAGCAACATTTACAAGGCGGTCATCACCCGCGTCGAGCCCAGCCTCGAGGCGTGCTTCGTCGATTACGGCACCGATCGCCACGGCTTCCTGCCGTTCAAGGAGATCGCGCGGGAATACCTGCGCGGCGATGGTGACGGTGGCCGCGGCCGGCCGCAGGAAAATCTCAAAGAGGGCCAGGAGCTGATCGTCCAGGTCGACAAGGATGAGCGCGGCAGCAAAGGCGCCGCGCTGACGACATACATCTCGCTGGCCGGACGCTATCTGGTGCTGATGCCGAATAATCCGCGCGGCGGCGGTGTCTCGCGTCGCATCGAGGGCGAGGATCGAAACGAACTGCGCGACACGATCAGTCAGCTCGACGTGCCCAACGGCATGAGCGTGATCGCCCGCACCGCCGGCATCGGCCGCTCGCTGGAAGAACTGCAGTGGGACTTGAACTACCTGATGCAGCTTTGGCAGGCCATCGATGGTGCCGCGAAGATGCAGTCAGGTGCGTTTCTCATCTACCAGGAATCGAGCCTCGTGATCCGCGCGATTCGTGACTATTTTCATCCCGACATCGGCGAGCTGTTGATCGACACCGAATCGATCTTCGAGCAGGCGCAGCAATTCATGAGCCATGTGATGCCGGCGAACGTCAACCGGGTCAAGCTGTACAAGGATGACGTCCCGCTGTTCTCGCGCTTCCAGATCGAGCACCAGATCGAGACCGCCTATGCGCGGCAGGTGCCGCTGCCGGCGGGTGGCGCCATTGTCATCGATCACACCGAGGCGATGGTCTCCATCGACGTCAACTCGGCGCGGGCGACCAAGGCCGGCGACATCGAGACCACCGCGTTCCAGACCAATCTCGAGGCCGCCGAAGAGATCGCGCGTCAACTCCGCCTTCGGGACCTCGGCGGCCTCATCGTCATCGATTTCATCGACATGGAGAGTGCCAAGAACCAGCGCGAAGTAGAGAACCGGCTAAAGGATGCGCTTAAGTATGACCGCGCCCGGGTTCAGCTCGGCAAGATCTCGCGTTTCGGGCTGATGGAGCTGTCTCGGCAGCGTCTGCGGCCGGCGCTCGCCGAGTCCGCGTATATCCCCTGCCCGCGATGCCACGGCATCGGTCACATTCGCGGCACCGAATCGACGGCTCTGCACATCCTGCGCATCCTTCAGGAAGAAGCGATGAAGGAGAACACGGCACAGGTCGTAGCGCAGGTGCCGGTCGACGTCGCGACCTTCTTGCTCAACGAAAAGCGCCCGGAAATCCACGGCATCGAGACGCGATTCAAGGTCAACGTGCTGCTCGTGCCGAATACCTACCTCGAGACGCCGAACTACAAGGTGCAACGCCTGCGCCATGACGACCTGAACCAGAGCGAGCCGCTGCCAGCGTCCTTCGACATGATGGAGCGGCCGGAAGAGGAAGACGTCATCAAGCAGAAGAAGGAAGAGGCGCGCGAGCCGCGGCAGGAAGCCGCGCCGCCGGTGTCCGAAGCACCCCGGCGCGAAAACTGGCTATCGACCGTCATGACCTGGTTCAAGCGCCAGCCGATCGAGGCAGCCCCGCCTGCACCCGCTCCGCAGCGGCGGGAACCACCGCGCGAGGCACGTGAGGACCGGGGGCGCGGCCGGAGGGATCGAACCGAACGGCCTGAACGGCGCGAGCAGCGCGACGGCCGCGGTCAGGACCGCGGGGACGCAAGGCGTGACGGTCAGCGCGGCGAACCGCGCGACCAGCCCAAGCAGCGCCCGCCGCAGAGCGGGCAGCAACAGCCGCGTCGAGACCGCGAATCGGGCCGCGACGGCCAGCGTGAACCGCAAAAACAGCGGCCGCCGCGCGAACCGAGGCAGCCGCAGCAACCGCAGGAATCGCGCGCCGCCGACCTGGCGCAAGCGGCCATCACGCAGGGACAGCCCGGCGCGACGCACGACGCCGAGCACGGCGAAGGCGGCCGCCGAAGACGCGACCGCCGTCGCGGCGGACGCGATCGCGGCGAGCGCAATGTCCACGGCGAGCCGCGCGGCGACCGCGGCGGTCAGCGACCCGTAGCCTCGCAGCCTGCATCCACGCACGAGGTGGCACCCACGGCGCGCACTGAAACTGTCCCCGAGGTCGAGGCATTGCCGCCTGCTCTGCCGCATCCCGATCATCTCCAGGAGACGCCCGTGGCGACGACGCCGGCGGTGCTCGAGCCGGCGCCGGATTCGGAGATCGTTCGCGTCGAGCCGCCGGGTCCACCGGCGCAAGTGGTCGAGCCGTCCCAGGCAACCGCCATGCCTCGCAACGCGCCAGAAATCCCCCGGGTCGCGCTTGAGCTGCCGGCGGACTCTGGCCTGGTCTTGGTCGAGACTACGCATGCCGCGCCGACGGCTGCGGAGGAGACCGAGCCGTCCCGAGCCCGTCGCGTACGTCCGCCGCGCGTTGCTATCGCCGACGAACCGCTGCAGCTGGTCGAGACGATGAATAAGGACTCGACGCCGTCGGCGTAGCTCTGGATTAAATCACGTAGCCCGGGCTGCCCCCGGACCTGATCCGGGGGATGCCCGGGGAACGCGCCGACGGCCCG
>VBCS01000527.1 GCA_005888955.1 Betaproteobacteria bacterium | reverse complement strand
GGATTGAGCGCGCGTCACGGTGAAAGCAGCCGAGATCGAATGCGTCTCATCTTCAAGGACGTGCCGGTGATCTATGGCTTTTCGTCGAAAGCCCCCGTGGGGCCGACGGCGGCCTCGATGCTGGACCGCTATTTTCAATCGGGCGCCGGCGGCGAGATTGGCAGCGGCCGGGCAAGTGCAAGGATGCTCGGACGCTTCTCCGCCAACTCGATGGTCGTCACAAGCGGTTTGAGCGATTCGGACCCGTACGCGGCACATCGACGGGACGTGTGTCAATTCTCTAGCGATCGCTTGTCGCCCGTCCAGAAGCTCGGCTTCGTCCATCAGCTCCTGGGTCGCGAGATGGCGGAAGTACGCATGTTTCTCGACCGCATCGAGAAATATACGGCGTCGCTGAGCGAGAGCGAGCGGCAGACGCCCGCGGTTGCCCGGGCGCTCGATGCGATCGCGCGCGATGAGGCCGCCCGTAGCCGATACCTCGACTTCGCGCGCGATGCCGACCAGCCCGCGGTTCGCGCACGCATGCTGGCGGTGGCGGGCAGTCTGGGCTGGCTTTCGCCTGCGGAGAAGCGGGCCGAGCTCATGCGGATGATCGGTGAGCAGCTCGCGAGAAACACGGTGAGTGCGGCCGACGTGGACATCGTCTGTGCGCTGAACAAGGACCGCGAGCTGGACCAGGAGCGTCATCGGCTGCAATTGTCGCCCACGCAAGCCAGCAAGGTCTCGAGTGCCGCGGTTCTCGCCTGTTTAGGCAGCGAAGAGGCCCGCGCGCAGATGCTGCTGGCGTTGACGAGCCGGAGCGACGAAGAAGTTCAGATCGCACAGGTTTATCTGCGCCATCAGCCGATCGCGGACGTGAACGAGCTTCGTGTAGTTACCTCTGGGATCGCGCGTATGAACGGTTCGAATGCACAGGTTCGCGCGCTGGAGACGCTCGCGGGCCAACATCTTTCGGATCCCGAAAGCCTCGAGGAGCTGACGCGTCTGTTTCCCGTCGCCGAGTCGGCCGGCGTCCAGACGGCCATCGCCGGGATCCTGATCCGTTCCGATTTCAAGACAATCGCTACGCCCGAGCTCGTGCAGACACTGCGTCAGCATCGCCTGGGGCCTCCCGGCCGCGAAGGCCTGATTGATGTCCTTATCCGGCGCCTTGCGAGCGCAGTAGCTTCTCCTCGGCTCTGAACGCCCGCCTGGATTTTTGGGCGAGGATCCGGCGGCGAGGCGCGCGGACACCCTTTCGCCGGAGCAGTCCACAGGGCGTGTCCCTGGTGCATCGGCTGCACGTCGTCTCCGGGCGGTTCCAGCCATCTGGCCCGGACCCCTGTTCCAAGGCACGGTAACCGTGCAATACTAGCGCCCTTTTTCGCGCTAGTACCTCTGCATGTCGGCTTCCCTGAAACTTGCCCTGCTGGCTGCCTTGTTGGTCGCCGCGTGGACTCATGAGGTGCGCGCCGACAAGAAGACGGTATGCACGATCACCGTCAATTCGTCCGACGAAAAGGAAATATTTCGCCGGAGTCTGCCCGAAGACGATTTTCAGTTTGTCGAGCTG
>VBCS01000526.1 GCA_005888955.1 Betaproteobacteria bacterium | reverse complement strand
GTTCCGTGGGCGGCGTCCCATGCGGCGTCGACCATCGAGAATCCGACTTCCGCCTTGCCGGCGCCGAGGAGCTTCAGATTGTCCACCGACCCGCCCGTCACTTCCGCGGTCGCCTGCAGCCCCGGAACGTATTTCGACAGAATGTTGGCCATGCCACCACCGAGCGGATAGTAGACGCCGCCAGTGCCGCCGGTCGAAATCGAGATGCGCGTCGTCTGCGCCATCGCGAGGCTCGCGGCGAGGGCGATGCCGCACACGGCCCATTGCAGCAGTCTGGTCATATCTCCTCCTAGAGCCGAACTCTGAGCGTACCCGCAGCGGGCGCGCCGCGCCGTTGCTTGGCGCGGAGTTTACCTGAAACTCCAGCCGCCGTACCCGAGGTCACGCGCCACGTCATTGGAGTGACACTGCGCGCCCACTTGCTCCCGGCTTTCGTCGGAGCGGTGACTTTTTCCGAGCGTGATCGAAGCCCTATGGCGGGCATTGGCTGCCGATTCTGCGCCGCCGAGCCGCTCGCACCGCCGCAGCCGTCGATCTGGTACGACCCTTGCGTATGCCACGTCAAGGAGTCGCAGTACGGCCCGAAAGCGAAAGCAACGAGTTGTACTGCACGATCCAAGCTGCAAACGGAGACTGCCATGGAAATGACAATTCAGGCCGCCGAAACAAATCTCGCATCCAATCGTTTCGTGTGCGAAGTCGAGGAATTTCGCGAGACGATCGCCAATCCGTCGTTTACCCTCGACGAGAAGAAGCGCGCCTACGGTCTCATCGTCAAACATGCGGCGTTGCTCGATCCGGAGGACGCCGGCTTCTGGCGCGCCGGCGTCGCGCTCAAAGTCGCGCTGTGCGCCTGGCTCGATTTCCAGCCGATGCTGGAACACTGAAGAGCGTCGTCCGCCGCAGCAAGTCACCGCAATTCTCCAAGGCCGCAAGCCCTCCCACGGAGACGAATCAGGACGCAATCTGCCGCCGGCTTGCCGATCGCTGGGAGCCTACCCCGCCCCGAGCAGCTCCGGCTTGAGCGGCGCGCGCTTTTCCAGCGCACTGACGCGCACCGGAAATTCGCCAAGCTTGCGATCGAGAAAATAGTTGCGCAGCGTGCGCGTGATCGTACGAAACGCGATCTCGCTCCACGGGATCTGCGCTTCGTCGAACAGCTTGACTTCGAGGCTCTCCGATCCGGGGCCGAAGTCGAGGTCGAGCAGGCGCGCGCGGAACATGACGTAGACCTGGTTGATGTGGGGCAGGCTGATCATCGTGTACAACAATCCGACGTCGACCCGCGCATGTGCCTCTTCGGCGGTCTCGCGCTCGGCCCCGGCAAGAATCGTCTCGCCGTTCTCCAGGAACCCCGCCGGCAACGTCCACAATCCCCGCCGCGGCTCGATGGCGCGCTTGCACAGCAGCACCTTGTCGTCCCATACCGGCAGGCAGCCGACGACGACTTTCGGGTTCTGGTAGTGGATCGTGCCGCAGGCGCCGCAGACATAACGCGGCAGCGTGTCGCCGTCGGGGACTCGGAGCTCGGGCGCGGCGAAGCCGCAGTGGCTGCAGAATTTCACGGGTGAATGAACGTGTCGCGATAATATTTGAGCTCGTCGATCGACTCGTAGATGTCGGCGAGCGCCTCGTGCTTGCCCTGCTTGACCCAGCCCTTAGCGACGTCCGGCTTCCATCGGCGACACAGTTCCTTCAACGTGGACACGTCGAGATTGCGATAGTGAAAGTAGTCCTCGAGCGCCGGCATCCAACGCGCGAGAAACCGCCGGTCCTGGCAGATCGAATTGCCGCACATCGGCGAGATCCGCGGCGGCACATGCTCGCGCAGGAAGGCGAGCATGCGCTGCTCCGCCTGCGCTTCGTCCAGCGCCGAGGCCCTGACCTTGTCGATCAGTCCGGAGCGGCCGTGCGTGGTCTGGTTCCACGAGTCCATGCCGGCAAGCGTTACGTCATCCTGATGCACCACGAGCACCGGTGCCTCGGCCACGGTAGCCAATGCGCCGTCGGTGATAACGAGTGCGACTTCGATGATGCGATCGGTTTCCGGCTTGAGCCCGGTCATCTCCATGTCGATCCAGATCAGATGATTGGCGTCCTGCGGCATGGGGGGTGGCGTAGAATAGCCGTGTCGTGACGATTTGGTATTCTCGCATACCGTTGTGCTTCATCGCATGTGCCTAAGGAACCTCTGAATAAGTCCCGCGTGGGGTTCCCTGACGGGCTGCCGCCGTCCATGCCGAATCCCGGTTCAT
The DNA here is from genome assembly GCA_005888955.1 of Betaproteobacteria bacterium. Taxonomy (GTDB): domain Bacteria; phylum Pseudomonadota; class Gammaproteobacteria; order Burkholderiales; family Casimicrobiaceae; genus PALSA-1003. The sequence goes on along the minus strand of VBCS01000526.1, from coordinate 2,602 downwards.
GACCGCCGCCCTGCTCACGTCGCTGTTCCTGCTCGCGCTCGCCGTCTCGCTCGGGCTGCAGCTCTGGCTCGCGCGCCGGCAGCTGCGCCACGTCCTCGCCCACCGCAGCGTGGTTCCAGCGCATTTCGCCAGCCGGATCACACTCGCCGCGCATCACAAGGCTGCCGACTACACTGTCGCGCGCACCCGTGTTGCGGTCGTGGAATTGCTGCTCGATGCCGTGGTGTTGCTCGCGCTTACTCTGGGCGGCGGATTGGCGCTGATCGCCGGCTCGATCGCCGCTATTCCTGTTCCTCCGCTCGCGCAGGACGTCGCGCTGATCGTCTTTGTGGCCATCCTGGGTGGCGCGCTCGCGCTGCCGCTGGCGTGGTATCGCACCTTCGTGATCGAGGAGCGCTTCGGCTTCAACCGCATGACGCTGAGACTCTGGATTGCCGATATCATCAAGGGCGCGCTGATCGGCGCCGCGCTGGGCATACCACTGGTGACACTGGTGCTGTGGCTGATGGCGCGCGCCGGAACGCTGTGGTGGCTGTACGCGTGGCTGGCATGGGTTGCATTCCAGGTCCTCGTGCTCGCGCTCTATCCGACCCTCATCGCGCCCCTGTTCAACAAGTTCGAGCCGCTCACCAACGAGCTCGTGAGGGAACGCGTCCTGCGACTGCTCGCGCGCTGCGGCTTCGCGGCCCGGGGCTTGTACGTGATGGACGGATCGAAGCGCTCTGCGCACGGCAACGCATATTTCACCGGCTTTGGTGCGGCGCGCCGGATCGTGCTGTTCGATACCCTGATCTCGCGGCTGGCACCCGAAGAGATCGAGGCCGTGCTCGCGCACGAGCTGGGGCACTTCAAGCTCAAGCACGTGCTGAAGCGAACCACGTGGTTCGCCGCGGGCAGCCTCGCGTTGCTGGCTCTGCTCGGCTGGCTGGTCGGCGAGCCGTGGTTCTACGCCGGCTTGGGCGTTCCCGGGTCCGCGCCTCGCTACGGGGTCGCGTTGGTTCTGTTCATGCTCGCGCTGCCCGCATTCACTTTTCTCGCGTCGCCGCTGGCCGCGATGTATTCGCGGCGGCACGAGTTCGAGGCGGATCGCTATGCCGCGCGCAACGCTTCCGCACCAGCGCTCGTCACGGCGCTGGTCAAGCTCTACGAAGACAACGCCAGCACCCTGACCCCGGATCCGTTGCATTCGGCGTTCTTCGATTCGCATCCGCCGGCACCGGCGCGCATCGCGCGGCTGGAGCGTGCCGGGGCCTGAAGTTGAGGCAAGGACCACCCCATGACCCCGGAGCTTGCCGCCCTTTCAGATCTCAGTTGCCGCGCCGGCGCTCCCATGCTGTCCGTCACGGAATTGGCGCGACATCTTAAGGCGCTGCCAGCCTGGGAATACGCCGATAATCGGCTCAGCAAGACTTTCCGGTTCGCGAACTATTACGAGACGATGGCGTTCGTCAATGCCGTGGCATACGTCGCGCATCGCGAGGATCACCACCCCGATCTGTCGGTGCATTACAACCGTGTTGTTGCCTCGTACTCGACCCACGACGCGGGCGGCGTTACGCTCAACGATTGCATCTGCGCGGCCAAGGTCGAAGCGCTCATCACGTGAGCCGCGGCGGACGAAGGGAAGATTCGTCCGGCGCCGACGCGCCGCATACCGTATCAGGGCTGGTTACGGCGGCGTGGCGGCGCCACTACGCGGTGAGGCTCGCCGACGGCCGTACGATCAAATGTCTGCTGCGCGGCCGCGGCCTCGGTATCGCCTGCGGCGATCGGGTGAGCGTCGCGCCGACGGCGGACGGCTAGGGCGCAATCCATGCGATCCTGCCTCGCGGCACGCTGCTCTTCCGGTCCGACGCGCATCGCGAGAAGCTTCTCGCGGCCAACGTTACACAGGTCCTTGGCATCGTCGCGCCCGACCCGCCTTACGACGATGAGCTCGTGCAACGCTGGATCGTCGCCGCCGAGAGCAACGGCTGCGCTTTCGCGCTGATCGCCAACAAGAGCGACCTGCCCGGCTTCGCGAAGCTCGGTCGCCGGCTCGAGGCGTGCCGCGCGTTGGGCTACCCCGTCGTGGCGGTTTCCGCCAAAGGCGACGTCTCGACAGTCAGAGCGCTTGTCGCGGGCCAGCGAAGCGTCTTGATCGGCCAGTCCGGGATGGGCAAGTCGACGCTGATCAACGCGCTCGCGCCTGGCGCCCAGGCGCGTGTCGGCGACGTGTCGGGCGCCTTGCGCGCCGGGCGCCACACGACGTCGGAGACAACGCTGTATGCGCTCGATGGCGAAGCCTGGATCGTCGACTCGCCCGGAATGAAGGAGTTCGGACTCGCGCATCTTTCCGCCGCTGCGATCATGCAGGGGTTCGTCGATCTGCGAACGTTCGCAGGCCGCTGCCGCTTCCGCGATTGCCGCCACGGCACCGAGCCTGGTTGCGCGGTGCAGGAGGCGGCGACGCGCGGCGAGGTCAAGCCGTGGCGCGTCGCGTTGTTGCAGACCTTGCTTGCGGAGAGCGAACGGCGCGCACAGCCCTGGTCGTAAGGACCTTTTATCGAGCAAGCCGGAGGAGTGCCGTCGCGAGCGCAGGCGGGACAAGGCGCGATCGGGC
>VBCS01000525.1 GCA_005888955.1 Betaproteobacteria bacterium | reverse complement strand
TGATGTTGATCGTGCGCACGAAGCTTGCCAGCGCGTGCGGGCCTTCCTTGCCGACGACCTTTTCGCCGTGGACGATGCCGGCGCAGTTGACGATGCCGTGCAGCCGGCCGAAACCGTCGAGCGCGCCCGCGACGGCCGCCTTGGCGCTCGCCTCGTCGGTGACGTCGGTGCGAACGAACTTGGCGCTCGCACCCAGCTCCGCGGCCAGCGCGTTGCCTTCGGCTTCCTTGAGATCGGCGATGACGACCTTGCCACCGCCCGCGACCAGCATTCGCGCCGTCGCTCCTCCCAGCCCCGACGCGCCGCCGGTGACGAGGAATACGCTGTCGCTGACCTGCATCGTCCTACCCTCGCCCCGCTAAAGCACGCGATTGAACCATAGCATGGACAGGAACGCCGCCAGCAGCGTGATGACTGCGGCCGCGGCGGCCAGGAGCGCGGTGATTTCGGTCTGCCGGGTCTCCAGCGCGAGCCGCGTGTTGAGGCTCTCGTAGACCTTCTTGAGATCCATGGCGTTACTCGCATAGAAATATTCGCCGTGCGTGACGTTGGCGATGGTCTTGAGCGATTCCTCGTCCAGGCGCACGCGCATCGACCAGCCCTCGCTGCCGAGGATTTCGCCGTTCGGGGTGCCGATGCCCACGGTGTAGATGCGCACGCCGCGATCGGCCGCCATGCGCGCGGCCTCGATCGGGTTCGGGCCCGTCGTCGTCTGGCCGTCGGAAAGCAGGATGATCGCCGCCGACGTGTACGAGCCCGGCGGCACGGTCTTGGGCGCGGCCTTGCCTGATGCGCCCGCCTTATCCAGCGGCACGCCGCGCGGGTCGTCCCTCGGGTTCGACCCGCGGAGGTCGAACTCAACATCCGGAAAGATAGTCTTCAGCGAGACGAGAATGCCACTCCCGACCGCGGTGCCGCGCTGCAACTGAAAGCGATCGATGGCGGCAAGGATGTCGTCGCGGTTGCGCGTAGGCGGCTGCACGACCGACGCCGTGGCGGCGAACGACACCACGCCGATACGCGCGCTCGCCGGCTGGTCGGCGACAAAAGCTCGCGCCGCCGCCTGCGCGGCGCCGATGCGATTCGGCTCGACGTCGGCCGCGCGCATGCTGCCCGATACGTCCATCGCCAGGATGATCGTCTCGTGCTGCGACGGCAGGGTGAGGGTCGCCGTCGGCCGCGCGACCGCGACGACGAGTGCGGTGAGCGCGAGCAGAAACAACAGCGGCGGGACGTGACGCCGGAACCTCTGCCCCGCGCCCATGGCGTCCCTGACCATGCCCAGGCTCGCATAGCGCAGCACCTGCTTCTTCTTCCGGCGCAGCAGGAGGATGTAGGCGCCGATCAGCGCCGGAATGGCAAGGAGCAGCCAGAGCAGCTCGGGCCACAGGAACGTCACTGAATCGCTTCCAGATGCTGCGGCAGACTCCCGCCGCCGGCGAGCTGGCTGCGCCGCTTGCGCAGGTCGGCGAAGCGCAGGATCGCATCGATGAGATTGTCGTCGGTCGAAAGCTCGAGCGCGTCCACGCCGGCCTGGCGGAACGCCGATCGCAGCGACTTTTCGCGCTGTTCGGCGATGAACGCGAAGCGCTTGCGGAAGCGGCGATCATGCGTGTCGACGAGGACTTGCTCGCTGGTCTCCGCGTCCTGGATCGTCACCAGCCCGAGATCGGGGAGCTCGAGCTCCAGTGGATCGTAAAGGCGCACGGCAACGATCTCGTGGCGCAGTGCGAGGCGCGCCAACGGCTCTTCCCATCCGGGCGCGCTGACGAAATCGGACACGACGAAAACGAGCGAGCGCCGCGCCATGAGCGCGAACGCCGTCTGCAGGAGAACCTTGAGATCGGTCGCCCCCGAGCGCGAGCGCTGCGGGCGCGACAGCATCGTGTGCAGGATGTGCAGAACGTGACGGCGGCCGCTCCTGGCCGGGATCACGGTATCGACTCGGTCGCCGTAGAAGAGCGCGCCGACGCGATTGCCGTGACGGCTCAGGAGCCGCGCCAGCACGGTGACGAAGTCGCTCGACACGCCGCGCTTTCTCATCTCGCGCGAGCCGAAATCGAGCGACGGGCTCAAGTCGAGCAGGAACCACGCCGTGACGTCGCGATCCTCGTGGTACTCACGGACATAAGGTGTCGCCAACCGCGCGGTCACGTTCCAGTCGATGTGCCGCACATCGTCGTGGTACTGATACTCGCGCAGATCGGCGAGATCGAGCCCAAAGCCGCGAAACAATGTGCGGTAATCGCCGTGCAGCAGACCGTCCAGGCGGCGGATGACCGTCCACTCGAGCCGGCGCAGGATCTGCTCAGGATTGCGCAGCGGCTCGGACATGGGTCTCCAGCGGCTTGTCCGGCGCGCGTACGTGGCGCATGACCTCGAGGATCAGGTCATCGGGCGTCTTGCCGTCCGCGAGCGCTTCGTAGGTAAGCACGAGCCGGTGCCGCAGCACGTCGGGTGCCAAGTCGGCGACGTCCTCGGGCAGCAGATAATCGCGTCCGCGCAGGAAAGCGAGCGCCCGCGCCGCCTCGATCAGGTGGATCGACCCGCGCGGGCTCGCGCCGAACGAAATGTAGCGTGAGAGCCCTTTTGCGCCGAAGCGCTCCGGCTGCCGTGTCGCGGAGGCGAGCCGCACGGCGTACTGGATGAGCGCCGGATCGATATAGCCTTTGCGGCATTCCTGTTGCAACGCCGACAGCTCTTCGGTCGTGCAGACGGCGGCGACGTCGGTCGCGATGCCGGTCACGCGCTCGACGATCACGAACTCCTCTTCCTCTTTCGGATAGCCGACGAGCACCTTCATCATGAACCGGTCGACCTGCGCCTCGGGCAGCGGATACGTGCCCTCGGTCTCGATCGGGTTCTGGGTCGCCATGACCAGAAACGGCGCGGGGACGCGATGTGTCTGTCCGGCGATCGTCACCTGGTATTCCTGCATGACTTCCAGCAGCGCGCTTTGTACTTTCGCCGGCGCGCGATTGATCTCATCGGCGAGAAGAAGGTTGGTGAAGACCGGCCCCAGCGAAGTGGCGAACTCTCCCGTCTTCTGATTGTAGATGCGCGTGCCGACCAGATCCGCGGGGACGAGATCGGGCGTGAACTGGATCCGGCGAAAGCTGCCGCGAATCGTCCGCGCGAGCGTCTTGACGGTGAGCGTCTTGGCGAGGCCGGGCACGCCTTCGACCAGCAGGTGCCCCTGCGCGAGAATCGCAACCAGCACCCGCTCGAGGAAGTGGTCCTGGCCGACGACGATCTTCTTGACCTCGTAGAGGATGCGCTCCATCTGCGCAGATGTCCCGGCGCGGCCGGGTTCGTTGGCGTCCATCGATTCCTTTCCGCTTCTGCTAGGGAAGCTGTGCACTCGTTACCGTTCGCCCTGAGCCTGTCGAAGGGGGCTCACCACGAACGGACTTAGAACGGCGAAATGCCGATCGCCGACGCTGCATTCTCGATCGGCACCGCGAAACCGATGCCGA
>VBCS01000136.1 GCA_005888955.1 Betaproteobacteria bacterium | reverse complement strand
CTCGGGCGCCTTGACGATCGGACGGATCAGCACGCGCTCGATAACGACGCCGCCGGCGGCGCCGAGCAACAGGACGCTCGCAACCACGACCGGATAAGGAAGCGCGAGCTGGGTAAGGATCAACGCGATGTACGCGCCCAACGTGACGATCTCGCCTTGGCCGAAATTCAGCACGCCCGACGACTTGAACGGAATGACGATCGCCAACGCGACGAGCGCGTAGATGCTGCCGACACTGATGCCGGCGATCGCGAGCTGCAGTGCGAGGGTGAGGGTCATCGCTCAACGGTTGTCGTCCCTATGAAAGCGGGCACCCAGTGACGTTATTTCAACGACACTGGAACCCCGCTTTCGCGGGAATGACAAAGGCGTGGTAGCCAGCCGCGGGGCGCGCTTACTGGTAGCGACTGAGGATGTCGCTTTGCCGGGTGCTCGACCACGGCACCGGTTCCCACTGGCCATCCTTCACCACCATTGGTACGAGCGCGAAGTTGCCGATGTGGTGCTTGGTCGAAAACGTCCGCGGCGTGGCGACGGGACCCACGCGGTAATTCTGAATGCCTTCCAGCGCACGGATCAGTCCGTCCGTAGTTAAGTTCGGCCCCGCTCGCTTCATGCCCTCAGCGAGCACGTACATGTCGCCGTACGCGAGCAGGTCGAAGTTGTTGGGGCGTCCGGCAGGAGCATTCGGGTACTCCTTCTTCCAGGCCGCTTCCCACTTGACCATGTCCGGCGCCTTCGAGCCAGGCAGATACGGTATGAGCGAGAAGCCCATGACGCCTTCCGCCGAGCTCTTGGCCACCGTCACCAGCCCCGGATCGACCATGTTGCTGCCGACGAAGAAAGGTTGTTTCAGGCCGAGCTCCTTCGCCTGGCGCATGGCGATCGCGGCCTCGGCCGGATTGCCGAAGAACGCAATCACATCGGGATTGGCTTTCTGCACTTCGACGAGCTGCGGCGTGAAGTCCTTGTCGCCGATGTTGAACTCAACGCGGACGGCCGGCGCCATCTGGAACCAGTTCTTCAGCTTGTCGACGGTCGCGTCGCCTTCGTTGCGTGGATACTCCTCCCGCCCGCTCATGATCGCAATCCGCTTGGCCTTGTAATGCGTGGCCAGGAATTCCGCGTACAGCTCGCCGTAGCGCGCTGTTTCGGTCGTGCCGCCGCGGAATAAGTTGCGCGCATGCGGCCATGTCACCTGCGGCGCCGACGCAATCGAAACGTAGTAGGGAACGCCCTTCTCCTTCATGTAGTCGACCGCGCCGACTGTCGCATTGCTGCCGCCGACCGACATGACAGCGAAGACCTTGTCCTGCTCGACGAGCTTCTTGACAGCGGCGAGCGCCTTGGTGGGCGAGTGGCCGTCGTCTTCGAACACCGCGACGATCTTGCGGCCGTTGACTCCGCCGGCGGCGTTGATTTCCTTGATCGCGAGCAACATGCCGTCGCGGCCGGCGAGACCGATGTACGCGGCAGGGCCGGTGATCGGTCCGTGCGCGCCGATGGTGATCGTATCCGAGGTAACGCCCTGCTGCTGGGCAGCGACGGGCAGTGCGACAGCAAGCAACGCCGCGACGGCGGCAAGCAGCAGCCTCTTCATGGTTTTCCTCCTATGGCCGATGTCGGCTCTTGGCAAAACTGACTGGACGCTCAGAATAGGGGCACGCGGAGCGTCGTGTCAATATGGCAATGTGGCAAGACCGCGGCCTCTCGCAGGGAGAATCGCCGTCGCGAGCCGTACACGCCTTGCCCAACCCTGGGATGCTACGGTAACCTAGACTGACTGAGCGCTCCTCTCGCCGTGCGCTGCAATCGCGGCGCATCAAAACCGCGACCAAGAACCCGGATCGCGTGCGCGAAAGGCGCGAGAGCCTCATCAACGCCGCCATCGCGGTGTTCATCGAAAAGGGCTTTCATAACGCGACCGTGCGCGACATCGGCCGAGCGGCCAATATGACGCAAGGCACGATCTACAACTACGTCAGCTCCAAGGACGATATCCTCTACATGGTTTGCGACCGGATCGTCGCCGAGTACAACGAACAGACGCGCAGAGCGCTCGACACCTCACATGACTCCGTGGGACGCGTTCGCTCCGCAGTGCGCGCGATCTCGCAGGTGATGTATCGGCACCGGCGCGAGATCCTGCTGATCTACCAGGACAGCCACCTACTCGACAAGCGCTCGCGTCGTGTGATCCTGGCGCGCGTCGAGGAATTCATCGGCATGTTCGAGCGCATCATCACCGATGCCGCACGGGAGCTAAGCGTGCCACTACCGTATCCGCACCTGTCCGCGAATATGCTGACGTTCCTGCCCGTCATGATCGCCTTGCGCGGCTGGTCGCTGAAGAACGACGTGCCACCCGAAGAGGTGATCGAAGAGATCACCGCATTTATCGTGCGGGGGCTCGGCTTCGAGTAACGAGCGACGAAGAGTTGCTAAGCTGTGCAGGATTGGCTCCCTGCATCGGACAAAGATGGGTACTGGATTGAGATTTTTTCGGAACTCTGGTTTACTCAATCTCGTCCGC